>JABLXJ010000048.1 GCA_013178125.1 Bacillota bacterium
GAGAACTCATAGTGGCTCCACTTCTCAGCACGCCGGGGAGCATCATTGTGAAGCTGCCCACATCCGGGGAATATCAGATTGATGCGTATGGGTATTATGACCAGGGCGGGGAAAGGCACATATGGATAGCAGAGTGCAAGTATCGGAAGGGCCAGCCTATGACAGCCCAGGAGGTAAAGAAGGCTTTTGAGGCAGCGGATGTGGTAAGGGAGATGCAGAGGGGCAAGGATGTGACGGTGTGGCTTGTGTCAAGCGGAGGGTTTACAAATGAGGCCCTGGAGCTGATAAGGGAAAGTAACCTGCGGGGCGGCCAATCCGCTGTGAGCGAACCTAAAAGGATCGTGGGCGAACCTCAAGGGATCGCGAGCGAGCCACAAAGCATGGTGAGTGACCCGCAGAGGATGGTGAGCGAACCAAAAAGGGTGCGCTGCCTTTTTTCAGGGCGGGATGAGATAAATGAGATTCTCGCGTCGTATGGCGTTGAGGTCAAGATTGTAGAACTGGAATAAGGTATGGTATCACATGATTCCTCGGATCATCAACTCTTTCCGAAAATCTGGAGTCGTTTTATCCAAGGGTTTTATTCAGAACTTCCAGTATTCCGCGCCTCTCACCTGATAAATACCGTGGCAAGCGCGGTATTTGGGCTTATTTATATCTATCTCTGGAAAGGCGTCACCCCGGTTTCCGGGTTCAATGATTATTCCGCCCTCACAATAGTGCAGTACATTTCATTTAACCAGACAACGCTGTGGTTCACCCAATTTGGCGTCCGCACCCAGGTCAGGATAGTCGATGCGGTACGCTCCGGAAATATCGCCACCGAGCTTATCCGGCCTATGGATTATTTCTGGTACATGATGTCATCATCATTTGGTTGGCAGAGCGCTCATTTCTCAAAATAGCAGCCGTGGATAAGGATTCTCGCACCGTAGATGTATATTTTTACCGGAATAGATCCACGGCTGCCAAGGTGCTCATGGCGATGCAGGCTCTCGGCGAAATACGCGATGTTTCCATGGCAGAGCCACTGCTAGATGACATCATAAAGCGACTCCTCGAAATGCCGGAATAATCAATAATGTCCCAAGAGGCCGCGACCCTTGGCCGCCCGTTCGCATGCTGAAAAGACCAGCAGCCCGAGCGTGAGGTATCCCAGGCCAATCCCGGTCGCCATCAGCACATCTCCCAGCGGCAATTCCCACAGGCGAACTCCACCCGCCATCACCTTATAAATAAGGGCGTTTCCCAACGAAAGAGGAAGGAATTTCGCCCAGGCAAGACGCCAAGGGATCACAAGGCAACCGATAAATACAAATTGCATGATCTGGAAAAAGGCCTGTATCCGCTTGAAGATAAGCGCCAGTCCACCTAGGGCAAAGCCAACTCCATATGCCGTCAGGACCGTCATAAGCAATAACGGGACGATGCTGATGATATCGAGATTCAGCCAGCGTCCGGTGGTCGCCATCATGGCAAGGAGCAAGATGGTAGATGCGACGATGTTTACCGTAAGGTTCGTCAGGAGATTAAATATGGAAAGCCACTTGAACCCACACGGAGCCAGGTAGAGTTGTTCAAGAGTCCCTGTCTGAGCCTCGTTGATGAGATCCCATGAAAGCTCGGAAAAGGCAAAGAGCGCGAGGGTCCACACGAAAAAGCCGACGACAGTCCCCTCCAGTGAGCTATCAAATGAAGGCCCGGGTTTCGCAAATGCCTTCATGCCAAAGAAGATGAAACAGAAAATAAGATAAATCGAGACAAACCCAGAAAGGGTGTTGAATATGTACCGGGTCATCATTGTGATGTTTCGGCGCACAATAGCCTGCAGAGCCACGATAAGCGACATCAGTTCTCCCTCCCCCTGCGGACAATTTCGAGGAAGACCTTTTCCAGGTCCGGTTCCTCTTGCGAGATCCCTTCGATAATCGCGCCCGCTTGAGAAAATATATTCATAAGCCTATAAATATCCTCGGGCTCAGGAATCTGCAGCCGTAATTCGCTTGTCCGCCCTACATTGTCAAAGGTGACCCCGGGAAAGCGAGAAATAAGGGTTTCTTTAAGGCCTTCCGGAACCGGTCCATTGAGCGTGATGTGGTAGGCCCGCGTTTTAAACAGGCTCATCAAATGGTCTACGGAATCGTCTGCGGCAATGCGTCCAGACGACATGATGATTACGCGGCGACATACGTCCTGGACCACATCCATGTTATGACTACTGAGAATGATAGTGCGGTTCTCTTCCTGAGCAAGGCTTCGTAAAGTTTCCCGGAGTTCATATGATGTCTCGACGTCGAGACCTAAGGTGGGTTCATCGAGAAATACCAAGGGGGTCCGTTTCGCCAGGGCGCAGACCACGGCAGTCTTCTGTTTCATTCCCTGAGAGAGCTTACGGACCTCTGCGTCTCGCTTATCCTGAAGCCCAAATATCCTAATGAGATGTTCAAAATATGGGCGCCCCTCGTTGAGAGGGATCCCATGAATCCCTGCAAAGAATGTTACATTCTCCCAGACGGTCATTCTCCAGTATACATTGCGGCTCCCCTCCAGAACGGCGCTCGCTTTACGCAGGATGCCCGGGTAGTGATCCATAACATCATACCCAAATATCGCTACCCGTCCCGCCGTTGGACGGACAAGCCCCAGGATGCACTTTATGGTGGTGGTCTTGCCTGCCCCATTTGGTCCAAGGAGGCCAACAACCTCGCCACTTCTCACACTGAAGTCAATACCATCGACCGCGCAGACCTCCCCTGACCCCCTGTCACGAAATACCTTCCTCAAACCCTGAACCTCCAGGGCTACCCCATTAGACTCCCTCACGATTTCACCTCCTGAGCAGGAACTACTCGACATGCTTTCCCCCTTACCAATATTCTCTCCTTATCAGCAAATATATCTATTAAAATAGTAAATGGCAATGTTGATATTGTCAATATAGAGATGAAAATTTTTAATAACGCTCTATTATCCACCAACCACCGTCATGATATTCTCACTATATAATGACGCCTTCGTATATGGAACTGTGCATGAGTCGGCGCGGGCATATGATTCACTCAAGAAGTCGAATTCCGATGTGCCACAATGTGTCGAGTGCGGCCAGTGTGATCAGGCCTGTCCACAGAACCTGCCAATTCCTTAGTTCCTGAAAGAAGTTCATGCGTTCTTCGAGGCCCAGGCTAGGAAATAATGAATCCGGCACAGGTCCGGGGATATGAAGGAAGGGTTCCCGGAGCATATGGCGAATTGAATTGAATGAATAATGAGCGATATGCCTGCATATGCCAATGCATGGCCACATATAAAGTAGCAGAGCCGACACCACTTGGCCGGAATAGCAGAGGCAGTACATCCGTCAGGGGTGATATTATGGCTTTGATTGAGGTTACGGGTCTCACCAAGATATTCTACGTCCCGCAAAAGCGGCCTGGTCTAGTGGGCTCCGTAGAATACTTGTTCAACCCTCAACGCTTGAAGAAGGTAGCGGTAGATCATATCAACCTCTCGATGGAAGCGGGAGAATCCGTGGCTTACGTGGGTCCCAACGGGGCGGGTAAATCCACCACTATCAAGATGCTGACAGGCATCCTGATTCCAACCTATCTCAATGTTTTAAAGTTAGCTCTCTCGATCTCGCCTTCTCTCCATTTTTCAATAGATTAAACCGGCGTAGTCGTCGGGGCTGTGGATATGTGGGCAACGCGTAGCGTTGTCCAAGCAGCTGTGGACCCTGTGGGTAACCCCGAAGGGGTTATCCATAAGTCCATAGCTGCGCCATATCCACAGCCTTCCTTATTTCCTCAAATTCAACGCCTTGGGAGGATCCCCAGCCCATATCTACCCTCGACTTACCCTATCATGCCTCACTGGCTCATGGCCTTACAGTCCTTCGTT
>JABLXJ010000049.1 GCA_013178125.1 Bacillota bacterium
GGAAAGTGGACGAGTCGATAGACAGACTGCGTACTCTACTGCCCGAGCCGCGGAATCCGGAGCGGTTTGAGGAGTTGCTCTCGTATCTTGAGGCGAGGAAGCCAGCCATAAAGGACTATAATACACGCAGGATAAACCGCGAATATAACGGAAATGGCGTTGTAGAGAAAGCAAATGACATTTTGGTAGCGAGGCGCCAGAAGGGGGCTGGGATGAGTTGGTCCATAGAAGGTTCAGACACCCTTTGTGCTTTGACTACTCTTTGGCATAACGCTGAGTGGGATAGCTACTGGGCCCGTCAAGCGGCCGCTTAATGACCGGTCATCCCAGACCTTATGCGTGCTAAGAAATTTTTTAACCATTATAGAAGGAGATCCAAATCCGATGTAGAATAGTATATTCAGAGACTTGAAAGGTTTCAATAATACCTGGTAAGCGGCCGATAGGCCAGAACTATAATCTAAAGTTTTTAGGGTATGCTGCGCGAAACCATTGATCTCCCCCTAATCGGGGGCCATACTAGGATATAATGTATCCACGAACGGAATGCCAATTTAAGCTAGAGTATAGCTAAATTCTTACAGCAAGCTATATTTTGTGGTCATTGTAAGATCAAGGCGGGTGCTGAGGATTTGAAGGTTACAATTAAAGACGTGGCTAAGTTTGCAGGGGTTTCGATAGGCACCGTATCTGCTGTACTTAATAATAAGTCAACCGTAAGTGAGGAGAGCCGTAGAAAGGTCAATGAAGCGATTCAAAAGCTTGGCTACAGATCGAATGCGTCGGCGAGGAGATTGGTCCTCAACAGGAGCGAGAATATCGCTGTTATCCTGAACGGGAATTCGCTTTCTTCATCTTCTTATCTCTTTTATGCGGCCGTCATAAAAGGCATAGTGCGAGAACTGGCCCCAACGAGGTATCAGGTAACCCTTGTGCCTTTGTGGGAGACAGGTGGGCGCCAGACGGAATTCCCTGCGGCCATACAAAATCGTGATGTTGATGGGATATTAGTCCTCGACGTAATGGAGAGGGAGGCCCTTTTTAGGTTGCGAGATCTAGAGGTGCCTATAGTCTTAGTTGATAACCACGGTGAGTACCCTGAATTTCCAGGGGTGGATAACGACGATGAGACCGGTATTTATAAAGTTACCAGGCATGTAATCGGGCTTGGGCACTCAAGAATCGCCTTTATCAATGCGCCGCTCTCGCATCCCCTCGGCAGGCAGGCATGGCTCGGTTTCAAGAGGGCTCTTGAGGAGAGTAATTTACCGATTCTTCCCGGGCTCTTAGCTACTGGTAATATTGAGATGGGTAGCGGTTATGAAGCTGTAAAGGCGATTCTTGAGAGGGGAAGCGATTTTTCGGCAGTTGTCTCAGCTAATGATAGCATGGCGATAGGAAGTATAAGGGGAATAAATGAGGCGGGCTTGAAAGTTCCGGATGATGTTGTAGTGGTTGGGATGGATGACATTGAGATTTCCGAGCATTCTCAGCCCCCGCTCACCACGGTGAGAATTCGGCGAGAGGAGATGGGACGCCGGGCGGCCCAATTGCTCATAGGGCTGGTAGAAGGCTCCTGGGAAGGTCCCACGAGAATTGTTCTCGATAACGAGCTTATAATTAGAGAATCATGCGCAGCACGGTTGAAAGCCATATCGGGTTCGGTGTGAATATGGCCTGATACAGGGAAGGGCGCCGGACATAAGGCTGAACATGAAGATGGGATATTTGAGTGAGCTATGGTCTAGAAATGCGCAGCTTAGAGATATGGGGCCCAGGTATAATAGTTAGGTAATAAATAATAAGTAGATTTCCATAACAATAATCGGAATTTTAATAAGGAGGAAATTACGGAATGGGAGCTTCTCTGGCGATAGCTGGTGGGACAAAGGCGATATCTGACGATATGAAGGTCAGATGGCCTGTCATAACTCATGAGGATAAGGATGCTGTTCTTCAGGTTCTTGATAGCGGAATCCTCTGGGGGCTTTATGCTCCTCAGATGCGTGCCCTGGAGAAGGAATTTGCTGAATACATCGGCGTTAAGTTTTGCCTCACGATGAATAGTGGCACCGCTGCGCTTCATGCCGCCGTCGCCGCCGCAGGCGTGGGACCGGGCGACGAGGTAATAACCCCAGCCTTCTCCTTTCTCGCATCCGCAGTAGCCGTCCTTCATCATAATGCGATCCCTGTATTTGTTGACATCGATCCAAGAACGTTCAACATAGATGTAACGAAGATCGAAGAGAAGATCACGCCACGGACAAAAGCCATTATGCCGGTCCATATCCACGGTTTGCCTGCTGACATGGATGAGGTCCTTGCCATTGCCAAAAGGCATGGCCTTGTCGTAATCGAAGATGCCTGCCAGGCGCATGGGGCGATTTACAAAGGTAGGAAAGCGGGAAGCATTGGTGATATGGCGACATTCAGCCTCAACACCACGAAGAACCTGCCGGGGGGCGAAGGCGGATTCTTTGTAACGGATAGCGAGGAATACAGGGGCAAGGCGAATATGCTCAGGATGTTTGGCGAATACGTCAAGCCGAACGAGGGGCGAAAGTATCAGGCCTACACCATGGGCTGGAATTACAGGACTCAAGAAATGCCCTGCGCCTTTACCCGCAGTCAGTTGAAGAGATTAGATAGCGTGAACGAGAATGCCCGACGCAACGCCGAATACTTAACGAGTGAATTAAGCAAGATCCCGGGAGTTATCCCGCCTTATGTACCTCCTGATCGAACGAGTATCTATCACAAGTATAGAATTCGCCTGAATCCCGCCGCACTTGGCCTTGATGTTCCTGTGTCTGAGTTTAGGGCTAAAGTCCAGGCTGCGCTCCAGGCTGAGGGCGTGGATGCGGTGCGATGGCAGACTAGTCCGATCCCTGGCCAGCCCCTCTTTCAGATCATGGAGGGGTATGGGAAGGGATGCCCATGGACATGCAAATTCAACGAAGGAGTTACCTACTCGTATGACCCTGCCGATTATCCTGAAACGGTAAAGTTGATTGAAGACTCGCTTGTGATATGTTCAGAAACTTATCCGATTTATTGCCAGACGATGGATCTAATGAAACGCTATGTGGAGGCGTTCTATAAGGTATTTGAGAATATTGATCAGGTGCTTAAGGTTGAGGTCACGGGGGATGAGGAGCAAGTCGCAGGGATAACTATGAGAAAGATAGGTTAAATCGCAAGAGCTAGAAGTGCTGAAGATTTTATAGGGGTGAGCTACTTCTACTATATCTTCAGGTGCTCATGTTATGAGAGTATGAAAGGACAACTACAGGGGATGACAGGTATGGGCGGGGTTGGGATTGTAGACTATGGGAATCATGATATGGAAGCTCTCATCGGTAGCCGAGAGCCTGACAACATCTCGGGTGAGCTCATAAGGCGAGCTGGCAACCGGCTTGGCCTATCAAAGGAGGCCATAGGCGAGCTCATAAAGCCTCAGAACATATATGCATTTCGCCTGCCTGTGCTGCTATACGGCAGGGTGGTCAATATATGGGGCTGCGTTGTCTTGCATAACAATGCCAGGGGACCGTACAAAGGCGGAGTGAGGCTTGCCCCTGATGTTGATATATGGGAGACAACAGAGCTTGCAAGGCTCATGACTCTCAAGACCGCTGTCACCGATATAGAGTTTGGCGGGGGAAAGACCGGTGTAAGACTTGATATGGGTAGACTGTATAAGATATATGGCAGGACCCCTAGGGATCCCGAATTCGAGACGAACGTAAAGAGGAATGTACTCAGGGACTTCGGTCTTGAGTTCAAGGACATATTCACGAGGCACATCTACATCCC
>JABLXJ010000050.1 GCA_013178125.1 Bacillota bacterium
CTAAAATGTCAAGGTTCAAGAACTGCTGACTTGTGATCTTTGAAAAAAGCTCGTAAAGTCAGCCGGGCATCCTATTATCCAAGTTACCACGGGATAGAGAAATTTTCTTTAATTTACCTATTGACATCGCACCGTAAGTCTATCTACAGGTTACGATTCCTCACTAACTAAGAGGGAATTCTGTATCGGACCCGTTTGTTTAACTATTCACCTTTTCAAAACTTGCTATCTATAACATAGGATCGCCCTTTCCAGATTGGACTCCCCCATGCAAAAAGTCTAGATATAGAAAGATCACACTCTACGGCAGACCTCTTGTGTCTGGATGATTTTAACTATATGGTTTTCGGGATAATAGCCCCTCAACGATGCATTAGGGTAAACAAGAGTTCCCTTACCGATGAGAGTACCAGGGTTTAGGACACAGTTACTACCGATAGCAACATGATCTCCCACCACCGCTCCAAATCTTGTCAAACCGGTATCATATAGACTCTTACCAACCTTAATTTTAATTGTCCCTCCTAATAAAGTGCGGTTGGAGCACCTGACACCCGCGCCAAGAAGCACTCCTTTACCCAATAGACTATTACCAACATAAGCAAAATGTGGGATCTCTACTTCATCAAATAGGATGGAACTCTTAACTTCGCTAGCATGGCCGATGATACAGTTATTGCCAACAATTATATTTCCTCTTAAGTATGCACCTTGTCGAACGATGCAATTTCTGCCTATCAGGGTGGGTCCAATAATTACCGCACCGGGTTCTACTATGGTACCGTCACCTATCATTACCTCCCCACTTACAATTGCACCTGGCATTAACTTACCATTTATGGATGTATGAACTACATTACACACGTACTTATCTAGTCTATTCATGGCTTCCCATACATACTGAACCCCAGCGAAAATTCCCGTATGGGCAAAACCAGCGAGGTCAAAGAAATCATTTGGATGCATAAATCTGATTCCCCTACCTCTCTCGGGTTCCATCAGAAGACCAGCATGCCACCATCTACAGGGATCGTCACACCTGTAATGAAATCTGAAGCTTTGGAAGATAAAAATATAATTGTTCCTATGATCTCTTCCGGCTCGGCAATTCGACCCATTGGCGTCCGATCAACTATACTTTTGAGTCGTTCCTCATTTGCCCAAACATATTCTGTCATTGATGTCCTGAAGAAGCCTGGAGCTATGGCATTAACATTTACATTGTACTTTGCCCATTCTACTGCTAAAGTCTTGGTAATTGAGATAACTCCTGCTTTGCTAACGTTATAGCTAATGAACCCAGGATAGCCAATATAGCCGCACCTCGACGCCATATTTATAATTTTACCTTTGCGACGTTCAATCATCTTCCGACCAATAATCTGAGAGCAAAGGAAAACTCCCGTCGTATTAACATCTAAAACCTTTTGCCAAGCACCGAGACTCATCTCTTCAGCTGATGCGCCAATAGCAATCCCCGCAGCGTTAACAAGAATATCAATCTGTGCATAGTCAGATAGTATGTTTTGTAAAAACGCTGAAATATCATCCGGATTTGTCACATCAAAATTGTAGAGTTTAGTTGCACCCTCTACCGGCTGAAGATGCCCCCCATAGTCAGCCGCGATAACCGCAGCGCCTACGCCTGCCAAGCCCTTAACTATAGACCGGCCCAAACCACCACAGGCTCCAGTAACAATAGCTACTTCCCCTCTCAAGTCAAATAAATTATTATCTAGCATACCCGCCGTCCTCCTTGCAAAGACTCCCCATTTAGAAAAATCCCTATCAAAAGAAGGCTTTCTGCTATAAGTCCTAGTCCATGAAACTGTTGATCTCTGCCAATCAGGTTGGATTTTTATTAAATTTTAAGGCCGCTCTAAAAGCTCTTGTCTTATCACTCTTATGGACCCTTAAACATAATCCTCAGGATACCTCTAGACTCTTACTGTGCTACGAGAACTTCAATCCCTAACCTAAGAAGGTTTTCCCGCATATCCTCACTAATACCTGAATCAGTAACAACCGTATGAATAACAGAAATTGGTGCTATCTTGATGGGAGCAACCCTCTCAAACTTGGTATGATCGGCAACCAGAATCGCCTTTTGTGTAACCTTAAGCATGGTTTTCTTAGCTTCAACCTCATCCATCCTGTAGTCAGTCAATCCTTTTTCAAGAGACACCCCACCAACCCCTAAGAAGAGTTTGTTTGCATTAAAGCGTTGAAAGAATTCCTCTGTCATGCCCCCTACGAGAGAAAGCTCTTCAGGCCTTACCGCACCTCCCATCAGAATAGTGTCGACCCCCTGTTTCTTTGAAAGCACTAGGACATTAGGTATCCAGTTCGTCAATACCGTAACTCTCTTACCGCTTGCGAGATGTTTCGCGACCTGTAATGGAGTCGTACCAACATCTAAAATGATAACATCGCCATCCGAAACCAGATCGGCTGCCGCTCGGCCTATAATACGCTTTTCATGCACGTTTTCCGAAGCTCGAATAATATATGGCGGCTCATAATCATCGGTCCTTGCGGCCACGGCACCCCCGTGAGTTCTATGAAGTTTCCCTAGCTGTTCAAGTTCGGTCAAGTCCCTCCGGATTGTCATTTCTGAAACCTTGAACAGCTTCGCCATTTCTGTAACACCTATAGCACCTTTTTGGCGAAGTAGATCGCAGATTTGCAGATGTCTCTCTTCGCGAATCCGGCCGTCGGTCTGAATTGCTGACATTTCATGCCTCCTGGTTTACCTGTTCGATAAGGACATAAAGTATGTTTACTAATGTTTTATATATACTCCATAATGTTCGATATTCCTTCTTTGATAGATTAAAAAATTTTACCTGACGCATAGTGATACAAAATCTGAGGCTGAGTATGGCAGAGTTCACACGGGAGGGCCTAAAATCAACCTGAATTTGTCACCTTTGTGACGCCTATAGTGCCTTTTGGCGAAATCGATCGTAAATTTGTAGATATCTTCCCTCGCGGAACCGGCCATCTTATCTGAATCATCAACGTTTGCGCCTCCCAGCCTATCCGTTTGATGAGAACATTAAATATGTTTACTAATGTTTTATATATACTCCATAATGTTCGATATCCCTCCTTTATTAACCGGAAGTACTGTGAAAGTACAAAAACTAGGGACTTCTAGTACTACTTTGTTAAGTATGGGCAAAAGGCCAGCTAAATGGCATATAACCTACATTTCGCACCCCTAAGGGATATGCGGTGACATTTTTTGAGGTCACATGTGAAGGTGAGATTTTTAGTAACAATTATACATTTATAGGGTTATCTGGTATATATTTACTTGTACTTTCCCCTGCTTTTATGTACAATGGAGGCGGGGGTGTTTCCTATGGTTCCATCCTTGAAGATATTTCACGCTGGGCCCGCTCCTCTTATCTCGGCATTGTTCGATGCCCTTGGGATCAGTAAGACTCTGGATTCTGTCCTTGCCTGGGACGAGACTCAGTGTAAGCTGCCTCCAT
>JABLXJ010000051.1 GCA_013178125.1 Bacillota bacterium
GCGAGGCCTCGTCCTGGCTAGCTCCTCATCAAGGCACATAATCACATTCTCAAATATCTGGGCTGCAAGCGCCATCCCCAAATCAAAGCACTTCTGCTCAAGGGTCTTGAAATCGCGGGCGCCATCCAATATACTTAAAATTGCCTCAAGGCTGGTTGTTGAACCGGTGCTTGCTGGCATAGAGACCTCAACCTCCGTCGAGGGAAGTTCGAGGTCTCTATATTTCTCCATCAAGACCCCGGTTTCCTGCCCCATTAAATTTTACACGAACGTAAAGACTTCCCTGTAGTTTTCCGCCTCTCCAACTGGTAGAATGAACGCCAGTGGAGAGGAGAGATATATCGTGCCGATGCCTCATATTAAGGTGAAGAGTATGCATGGGTTTACCGTCAAGGAACTCGCCAAGATCATAGAAAAGTCCCAAAGTCCATATACTCGTCGGATCCTCTCGGCGGTTGTGATGACCGCCAATGAAGTTCCATCTGAGGTTATCACAAAAACTCTCGGTTGCAGCCATGCCACCGTCTGTAGATACGTCCATCTATGGAACGAACATGGCCTCGAAGGGGCACGTGACCACCGGGGCGGTAGTGTTGGGCGCCTTGCTGATGAGATGCTCAAGGATATCGACGATGCTGTAAGGCACCGGAGCCCCAAAGACCATGGCTACTAGCAGAACAGATGGACCTGCAAGATCCTTGGGCGCTATATCCGGGATACCTACGGGGTGAGTTATTCTGGAGAATGGATACGCAAGATTCTCCATAAGCTCGGTCACACCTACAAACGGGGCGCCAGAAAGCCTACCAAGGCGAGTAATGAGGTACAGGTTGCCTTCAAAAAAATATCAGATCTGATGGAAGACCTTGCTGGGAGAGATAATGCCTGCCTTGTCGCTCTTGATGAGACGGGTATACGGCTTGAGGGCCAACTTCTATAGCTGGGGGCCAAAAGGTATGCCATGTGAGATAGAGTCCAACGGGAGGCATAAGGGGTTGAATATCATAGGGGTTACGGAGATACTTGGTGACTATAAGTTCTACTATAGCTCCCGGCCCTCCCGCGAGGGTATCAAGGCCTGTCATGTGGGTAGCTTCCTTGACAAGCTTATAGCCCATTACCCAGGCAAGGAGGTCTACATTATCTGGGATAACTTGAAGTTGACCCGGTTTCGTAGACACTCCAGGGCTATGCAACGGACTGTTTAGACTCATTACGAGTTCGCTGTGTGATGGCCCATCTCCTCTCGTAGTCGAGGGGACTTAAGTATCCGAGGGTCGAGTGACGACGCCTGCGGTTATGGAAGCCCTCGATGTATTCGAATATGGCCGAGGTTAACTCCTGGCGACTAGACCAGGTATATCGGTCAAGTAGTTCTGTTTCGAGCGTGGCAAAGAAGCTCTCAGCCACCGCGTTATCTAAGGCATCACCGACCGTACCCATTGAGCCGAGGATACCTGCCTCTTTGAGAGTGCGACCGAATGCTATGGCAGTATACTGTGCCCCGTGATCGGAGTGGTGGATTACCCCAGGGTCGGGTCTACGGTTCCATACGTCCATATTCACCGCATCGACCGCCAGATCCGCAACCGGGCGGTCTCCCATTGACCAACCTATGATCATCCGCGAAAATGCATCTATTACGACTGCTAGATATAGCTTGCCTTCGCCTGTAGTCTGTTCTGTCATATCAGCCACCCACAGACGGTTGGGAGCCTCAGGTGTAAACTGCCTCTTCACAAGGTCCATCGAGGGTTCCTGAGCCGGATTGCGGTGTGTCATACCCCGGGGCCTGCGACGATGGACGCCTACGAGGCCTGCCTTATGCATCAGGCGTGCCACCCGTTTTCTCGAGCAGGGGATCCCCATCCCCATGCTAAGCTCCGCATGGATCCTCGGGGCTCCGTAAGTACCCCGGCTATCCTTGTGAATCCGTATGATGTGTTCTAGAAGCTCAGCGCCTTGCCGTGCGCGACCCGACGGGCCCCTAGCACGCCACGCATAGTAGCCGCTGATGGAGACATCCAGTACCCGGCATAGTATGGTCACATTGTGACAGGCCTTCTCACGCCCGACGAACCGGAACGCAGCTACCGGTTCCGGCCGGTCTCCTTGGCAAAGAAGGCAGCGGCTTTTTTAGGATTTCACGCTCCTCGCGTAGAATCCGGTTCTCCCGCCTGAGACGGCTGAGCTCTCCCGTTCGGCAGTTGTTAGTCCTTCACGCTCTCCAGCATCAATCTGAGCCTGTCTTGTCCATCTGCGGAGTGATTCTACTGACACCCCTAGGTCGCTCACGATCTGCGCCATGGGTTTCCCCATCCTCGCGTACCAGGCGTACTGCCTCTTCTCTGAACTGTGGTGGATATGGTGGCTTCGTCTGTGGCATATGGACATCCCTTCTCCAGTTCACTTTACAAGCTTCCAGGTGTCCACGAAAACGGGGTAGGCCCAAAAGACCGTAGAACAACACTGGCGAGAGGAAGATTGCAGGGAATTCCGTAAAAGTATGAAAGACGTCACTGCCCGGGCCAGGCGCAGGGCGCGCCAGGAGGCCCGGGCGTGGTTAGGCAGACTGTATGGGGCCTATGATGTATTGGGTATGCAAACCACTTTGGGCTGGGACGGTAGTGAGCGACGCTGATAGATGGATTCTGGGGCCGACATCAACCGAATGAGATTCCATTCGTCACGGTTTCCATTTTCCAGCATACAACATCAGGCGCTGAGGTGTTAGCGGCATCTGAGGAGGTGTTAGCGGCATCTGAGTCGCTAGCCTCAGCTTGCCCGATCAGAAAAGAGATGCGTTAAAGCCCGAATGCCAACCTTGAGCCCATGAGTTGAACTCAGCATTAAAGTCTAGGAAAGCACCTCCCTTAATTGCTTTTCTAATGGCATCTTTACGTCTCTTGCTGATCTTTTTCGCATCCCGGAGAAGTCTATGTAGCCCATACTTTTTCCAATAGGTCTTCTCTGTTGAAGAAAGAATGCCATCCAGTGTCTCGGGAGTCACAAAGGTGAAGCCTCCAAACGGATCACTACCACATGTGCTGCCAGAAAGCCAGTCTCTGAGGTCTGGCTTCTGTCGACCGTAGAAGTGTTCCCCGATTTCAAACCTGATATAATGGCTATTCTTGAGGCCAT
>JABLXJ010000052.1 GCA_013178125.1 Bacillota bacterium
ATATGCTTGTTGAAGCTAACCCCAAGAAGGTTACCTCAACAATCATGCTAACCGCTCTTGCAATAGAGGACATCGTGCTGAACCGGATTCACGCCGACACAACCTCCATCTCGGTCTATGGCGAATAGGCGGTGGCTTTCTTCACAGCGTTGTTTCGTATGCCAGAGGAAGAACGGGAAAAAGTTTGTGCCCGAAGTGTCGTCATTAAAGATGCCTCACCTTGGCGTCAATTGGCATTATGTGACGGTGCTCTTGTCTTGATTGCCGATTTCTCCGACCGCAGCACGGTAGCCCAGGCGGTCGCAAGTGGCCATCACGTGCTCATCCCGCTAGACCGAAGCGACTCCGCGACAGGCGACACTCTCTCACTCCCTCGATTGCAGCGGGAGGGGGCTGGGGAAGCCCTTATAGCCATGGGTATCCCCGAGGATCAGGCTAAAGACCTTGCCGCATTGGCGCGGCGAAGCCTCGGAGCATTGCGACGGAAATTGGCTGTCAGCTCCGTCACGCTGGCGCCGCGGTGGAGTAAACCGGATATTGCTCGTTCCGTGCTCCCGGCTCTTCTCGCAGGACAGTGGAGCGACAAGTGCATCGGAGACCAAGAAGCGGTTGCACGTCTTGCCAGAGCGGATTATTATCGAATGCGCGAGACTTTTCTTGAGGGCGAGGATGATGAAACTAGGTGGTTTTACTGGTCGAGAGTAAGTATATACGGGCATGGTAATCAGAAGCCTGAGGACGCCGGCGGGCGGTGCGGAAATTCATCGAATACGCTCGTCTGGGGACGGCTGTGAAATTTATGGCCCTTCACAGAAGGGATGTACGCTTTAGCCCAAAATTAGTGGCCGAGGCGCTCGAACGAATGTTGAGGGATAGCTGGAAACAAGGATGCCGTACGGGTATGCCGAGGAAGATATCGAACATTATGAGAGTAATCACTTGGAACTGTAACAGGGCATTCAGAAAGAAAAGCAAGCGGATTGTGGATCTTAATCCGCATATTGTCGTCGTGCCTGAGTGTGAAAATCCCGGCATGACCAGAGATGGCGACTGGATTTCGGATTTCGATGGGTGGCGTTGGTTTGGCGACAATAATCACCAAGGGGTCGGTGTATTCGTAAGACGCAAAGTAAAAATCGCAGAATGCTCATGGTTTGATCCTGAGATCCGCTATATCAGACCATTCCATGTCGACTACCAAGGATTCGAGTTCAACATGATCGCGGTTTGGGCGAATAATACCAAGTCCCCGACATTTCAGTATATCGGTCAGGTATGGAAGTTCTTGCAGGCTTTCGAAAAGGAGATAACTGCCAATCAGTCTCTATTCCTGGGGGATTTCAACAGCCATATTCAATGGGATGTGCCGGATCGCTGGTGGAATCATTCGGATGTCGTTGCCATCCTGAGGAAAAACGGGATTGAAAGCCTTTACCACCATTTCCATGGGATAGAACACGGTGCCGAAGCCGAGCCAACATTATACTTACAACGCAACAAAGGAAAACCCTATCATGTTGATTATGTCTTCGCTTCGCGCGCATTTATTGATTCGGTTCGGAACGTGTCCGTGGGACGATGGGACGAGTGGATCGGGGAAAGCGATCACATGCCGATTATCTGTGATTTTGATGAAAAGAGAATAAGGATTTTGGGAGAAGACTGAATCGGCGATTGCCTATGATATACAATTGGATTTCTATACGGACTGGGTTAGTGTCCTTTGCCTGCTGGGTGGCACTTGGCTATGGAATTCTACAGGGCGGAGACCAGAAAGAAATATGCCATCGGTATTTCAACCTTCAAAAAAGGCTAAGAACTGGCATCCATCGCTGAGAAGCACGGTACTGCATTCGGACATCGAGTGGAATTCCATCTACATTTGAAGGGTAATTACGATATCCGTCGAATAGTGGCAGTGGGCTGTAGGTGTGGTGACCGAGCCGCGCCTTGCCGAAGGAATTTGGGCATGCCAATGCCCTTATCAAGGTAGGCAGGAAGCTGGACAACGGCTTGGAAATCCAGATGATATTGAGCGAACCGTTCCATAACACATTCGCTGGACGCTGCACACAGAGGAGGCTCGGTTCAATGTATATCATCGATCGGTTCGAGGGCGATTGGGCAGTTATTGAGGGACCAGAGAACATAATGCTTAACCTCCCGCGGGAGATCCTTCCCAAAGGGGCCAAACCCGGTGATGTTTTATCTATCATCGTCACGATTGATGAGGCGGCGACAAAGGAGAGG
>JABLXJ010000053.1 GCA_013178125.1 Bacillota bacterium
CAGACCAGCGAGAATGTCCCGGCGTCCCCGCCTCTTTAGAGCCCTCAGCTTCTCGCCCACTAACTTGAATGTTCCTCGTACCTTGTGAGAATCGAGGGCTTCGATGATGCCCTTGAGTGCATCATCGCTCTCTGGCGTGATAAAATCCTCTACATCGAACCAGAATAAAACATACACATCGGACACAGAATTCACCTTTTACCTCATTTTCTTTTCCGCCCGAGCTACGAATTCATCCACTTTCACCGGGCTACCACCACGCTCAGATTCCTCTATTGCCAGGGTGACGGCGAGCGTTTGGCACGCGTCAGCGTAGTCGCTCTGGATATATGAAGCATCATCATTGCATATAGCCGTAACAAATGCCTCGTCAGCAGCAAAACCGAAGTCTTCATAGGGATATGTCTCGGTTTTGTCGGGGGTAATGATAGTGAGTCCCGCGCCAAGCTCGAAGCTAAGCGTTAAACCCTCCGCTAGAATGTGGGTTCCGGTTGCGGTTTTAGGAGAAACATTTCCCGAAATAAGGTTATTAGCGATACTAGCCACAGCTCCATTTTCAAAGGTAAGGGTAGCACAGCTTACATCAAACACGTCATACTCCGGGTTCACCTTATGCAGCACACGGCGCGCTCCCGCTCCATATACCACATCAACTTCGCCAAGAAGATAGCGGAGCTGGTCTACATGATGTGTCACCATTTCCACCAGCATACCGCCTGATCTGGATTGATACGGGTACCATGGAACAGGTGGCAGCGTCGCCCAGCGCATAACAAGAGCCATGCCGATTGTCGTACCGTGAAGCAATTCCTTAGCCTTCTTCATAGCAGTCCAGTATCTCAGCTGATAGCCGACAGATGTTAAAAGTCCGCGTTCTTTAACCAAATCTCGAATACGGAGCGCTGTCGTCATGTCTCTCGCCACCGGTTTTTCTATGTAGAACGGGAGCCCCCTCTCGATCACCTCGCGCTCGATTTCCCCATGGGCATAAGGCGGGAGGCAAATATATACCGCATCCAAAGCCTCCTCCTGCAGCATAACTCTGTAATCCGTATATGCCTTTGCATTGAGTTCCTTAGCGCCACCCGTTTTGAGGCACTCCCCGGCGCTCTTTCGCACTGTTTCTCGAGTCTTCTCAATCTGTGCAGGATTAACATCGCAAAGCCCGACTATCTCTGTCTCCGGGATACGAACAAGGTGGCTCAAATGATAAGCTGCGATACCTCCAGAGCCTATGAATCCTATGCGTATAGACATGATAATGCCTCCCAGCCTATGAAATATAGCGACGTATTGCGCGAAGGTTTCTAAGAGCAGAGTCAATGGGATCTTTCATCGGTGACGTCTCCAAGACAATATAGCCATCATAATTGATAGAAGCCAACGCAGCGAAGATCTTATCAATCCATATCGGCCCATCATCAAGAAGATGCTCGCCGAATTGCTTTGCATGCACCTGGAAGATCTTCTGCCCAAGTAGAGAGATCATGGCGAGGGGATCATATCTTTGATATATTGCATTTACAAAATCGAAATATACACCAACTGCAGGCGAATTGATAGCCTCCATGAGTCTTTCGAACCTCTCCGCAGATTGAGTGTGCTCCGTGCCGACGCTTTCCATGCCAAGACGCACGCCCCTGGCCTCCGCGTCAGGCGTAACAGCCTTGAGGG
Source organism: Bacillota bacterium (assembly GCA_013178125.1). Classification (NCBI taxonomy): domain Bacteria; kingdom Bacillati; phylum Bacillota; species Bacillota bacterium. The sequence goes on from JABLXJ010000053.1 coordinate 1,675, forward strand.
CAGATACCCACCTTTCGAAAGCAACATCATAATCAAGGCCCCCAGGAGCATTAAGGGGGATAAGGATAACCCCTGCTCCCAGCTCACTAGCTGCGTCCACGGCCCCCTTGAGGACAGCTACTGCTTGGACACGATCACCCTCACTATGTGAGGAAGCCGCTCCACCCCATCCATGCAAGCAAAGGGAACAGGTCTCTACCTTGCTTTGTCTGGACTTCTCTAATATAGCCTGCCGGCCAGCTATATTAGACAGCGGACTCTCATGCCATTCCTGCGCTCGGATACCAAGTTCTATCCCATCAAAACCTAATTCTGCAGCCTTTTCATAAATGGTATCCCAGGGAACCCCCAGCAATTCTCCCATAATACCGATTTTCATTTGTAATACCCCCACATATTGGCTTCTCGAAGCCGTCAAAA
>JABLXJ010000054.1 GCA_013178125.1 Bacillota bacterium
GCCAGGAGCTCCAGTATCCGATTCCCGGTGGGGGCCGTGGTCTTCACTCCCCCAGCTACCACCATGTGGCTGCCCTCAGTTTCTAAGGCCTTCCGTACCCTTCGTTGCAATATCCGGTGTATCAAAAGCGCCAAGAGTAGAACATATGCCAGCGCCTCTATCCTGCTCTCCTTCTTCAGATAAATCGCATCAAGATATGTCGGATCCTTCAGGAATTTAAAAGTTGTTTCTACCCCTATCTGCTCCTTATACTCCCGTAACACATCAGGAGGCTTCATTTGCAAATCATTCGTTATCAGCACAAAGCAGTTATTGCGTTCCCTTGCCCGCTTTACCGCAGACTCGCTGAGTGCCCCGATGACTGGCTGAATCCTATAGACTGTTTCCAGTTCCACAACTTCGTCTTTCTTGGGCCGTCCCTGTTATGTCGGTATTCGCCATAGACGGAAATGGAGGTTGTGTCTGCGTGAATCCGGGTCAGCAGAATGTCCTCTATGGTCAGAGCGTTTAACATGATGGTTGAGGTAACCTTCTTGGGATTAGCTTCAAAAAGCATATCCAAAGCCCTGGCAAGACAATCATCATTTAAGTCTTCATGAGTAACTCCTTGACCCAGGAGATTCTCCGTATCCTGGAACTTGAAGAACCGTTCAACGTTGTAGAGTGGCGTTTTGCCGGCAAGGATGTTTATCACAAGAGCCTTAATACGTATAGATGGAGGCAGCTTACACTGAGTCTCGTCCCAGCAAGGACAGAATCCAGAGTCTTACTGATCCCAAGGGCATCGAACAATGCCGAGATAAGAGGAGCGGGCCCAGCGTGAAATATCTTCAAGGATGGGACCATAGGAAACACCCCCGCCTCCATTGTACATAAAAGCAGGGGAAAGTACAAGTAAATATATACCAGATAACCCTATAAGTGTATAATTGTCACTAAAATGTTTCATCTTTACATGCGACCTCAAAAAATGTCACCGCGCGCCCATGAGGGGTGCGAAATGTACGTATCAGGTTGGGAACCGTGTCTCTTTTAGTTGGGCTTGACATTCAGAGTGGTGTAATCCACGGTCTTGTCAGGGAGCGCCACCGGAGCAGAGAATTCATCGAGCTTCTGGAGAAGATTGATACATACTATCCCCAAGATTGGATCATCAAGGTTATTTGCGACAATCACTCTGCTCACATCTCCAAGGAAACCCGGGCCTATCTCAAAGGACACCAGGGACGCTTTGAGTTTGTTTTCACTCCTAAACATGCTTCCTGGTTGAACATCATAGAAGTGCTCTTTAGCAAGATGTCACGCACGGTCCTACGGAGCATCAGAGCAGATTCTGTTGAAGAATTCTGCAGACGGATTGAAACCTATTGGGCTCAACTAAATGAAGAACCTGTGGTATTCCGTTGGCGTTACGAGGTTGGACAGGTTGATGAAGACCTATCTGCCATAGGATAGCAGTATGACAATTTATTTGAGGAACGCTATACTAGTTATCCCTGTCTAGATTAAAGCTCCTAAATCCTTGCTCCTTCTGAGCCCAGTGCCGGATAGCTGTGGTAACATGCGGGATGTAAATGCCAGAAAGCCATGGGAGACCAACTTAGTTCGCGATGGGCATGGGTTATGAATATAGACCGGACCGCAACTTGCATTAGGGGTTGTTGTTTTTTAAGCTACAAGCCATTATTATGAGCCATTATTCCTCTTAAAGCTATTAATTTACAGAAGGAGGCGAGCCCTATGTACCAGGATGACTGCCTGGCCGCTATAGGGGTCACCTCCTAATTTGCTTCTACTGAGTTATTGCGGGTAGCTATGCGAGCGCATCTATATACTTCTCGGCCTCGACCGCCGCGATCGCTCCATCCGAAACAGCCGTGACGATCTGCCTGAGCCCCTTTTGCCGGACATCGCCGGCGGCAAAAAGCCCGGGCACATTGGTCCTCATGGCTTCGTCCGTGATTATATAACCGCGCTCGTCGAGCTTAACCTGGGGCTGCAGCCCGACCTGCGCTGGGCCGGGGTTGTCACCACCGGGTCCCCCCATAAGAAAGCCGGTATTCGGGCGACTCCCGACATATATGAACACCCCATCGGCCGGGAGCTCCTTGACCTCGCCGGTCTTTGTGCTGCGCAGGCGAACCCCCTCCACCCGGTTCTCCCCGGTGATCTCCCCGACAACATGGCTCCATTCAAAGGCTATCTTGGGATTCGCGAAAGCCCGCTCCTGGACGACCTTGGTCGCCCTGAGGGCATCGCGCCTGTGGACCACGGTCACCGCGCTCGCGAATCGCGTAAGGAATATGGCCTCCTCTATAGCCGAATCGCCGCCACCCACCACGATGACATGCTTGTCCCGGAAAAACGCTCCATCGCAAGTGGCGCAGTACGATACCCCACGCCCCCTGAATTCTTCCTCGCCGGGCACCCCCAGTTTCATCGGTTCGGTCCCGGTAGCGACGATAACGGCCCTCGCTATCCGCTTGCCACCCGAGGTTATGACGGCGAAAGACCCGTCCAGCTCTGACCCGCCCGGCCCACCAAGTCCACCTGGCCCCTCGAGTCCCGTTATATCAGCCTGCTCGATTTCGGCCCCAAACTTCCTCGCCTGTTCCTCCATGCGCTGCATGAGGTCCGGCCCGGCTATGCTCTCCGGGAAACCCGGGTAATTATCTATATGAAACGTCGTGATGGCCAACCCCCCGATGGCACCCCGCTCCAAGACAAGCGTCCTGAGCCGCGCCCGCCCGCCGTAAATAGCCGCGGAAAGCCCTGCAGGCCCACCACCGACAATTATTAAGTCGTATAAGTCGTAGTCTTCCAATATTATCACCTCTCTCTGCACCCAATTCTAGTATTTCCCCGGCCGCCAGGCAATACCCAAGCGCTACCCAGGACAACAGGACAAAGCCTTAGGGAAAGACCTCGCCCCGGAAGCTAACCCCCAGATAGGATCCTAAATGTCTTAGACTCGGAATCAACTCTTGCTTAAACTTCGGTCAACCCTGATACCGCATGGAATATCTTACCATTAGACCCTGGACACCATACGAACATCCCAATCCCCTTAGTTTCCTTGCCGAATCGTGAAGCTCTCCATGATCTGATCAAAGACATTCGTGCGCTCCCCGAATCCACTTTCAGGGTAAAGCACTATCGCCTCATAACCCCTGCTGCCATTCTGAACGAGCATGATGGTCTCGCGCCACGCGATGCCATCCCCATCCTGCCAACCCACAGAGGTTATGGCACCGGGGCAACCATCACGCGTCAGCGCCGCCGGCTCGCTGTAGAGCTTGTAGCCGGGCCATTCTTCCTTGCCCCTCCCGGTGAAGTCCTGCAGCTTCTCGAGCGGGGTCGTCTTATCGGCTGGGTCGATATCGTATGCGGCGACCTGGAGGTTCCCCCAGCCGCCTATCTCAACGAAAAGGCTCTCAGCCTGGTTATCGGTTTCAGTTTTCAGCCAGAGCGCCGGGACCTTGATCATGTACTCACCCGCCGGGTCGTTGAACTCCTTCAGGCCAAGCATTCTAAGGGTTAGAGCCGGCACACCGCCCTTCGGAGCCGGGCCATATGAAAAATCCTTGAATAGTTGCATCATGGCTTCCCGCCTGCTATCGTAGATATCCCTGGGGGCGCAATATTGGACCGCATAATTGAGGCCCTCATGCTGCGCGTAAAGCCCGGCCTCTATGACATCGACGCCATCCTGATCCAGGTATTCATACTCAGTCAGGAAGCCCTGCACCCCTGCATTCTCAAAGGGCTTAGGATCGCTGATCACGGTGAACCCTTCCTGGCTCTCCTTTGCATAATCGAGAAAACTATCGACAAAGGCCTCGGCACTCGTCTCTCCCTGGTCCGGGTGGAGCACGTGGATGAATACAGCCTCCCCCTTCGCTGGCCCATAGAAAATCGTCGAAGTGATCGTCATCTCATCAACGCCCTTGTCCCAGCCCTGCGGCAGCTTTATGGTGAATCGCATCGCAGGGTCAACATACAACCTCTGGAGCTCAGTCAGACCCGAGCTTGCACCTGCGCTATCTATGCTGCCGCTAGCGCTATCTATGCTGCCACCAGCCACACCGCTGCCGGCAGGCACGGCATCGTCCGCAAAAGCCACCGCAGGGGCCCAAAACAGCGACACTGACAATGCCCCCAGCATTATGAACACTATAAGCGCTCCAAATCCGATCATAGCAGACTCAGATATCCTATACCGCATTTTTCGTATATCCCCTTTCTTCTTTTCCCTTTTTCCCTTACCTCTTCATCTTTCCCTTGCTCCGCCTGGAGTTCGGATGCCGTGGACGATTTGGGCAAGGCGTTCAGGGTCAAGCACAGACCAGTCTAGCGGCCAGCCAATTTTCGTGTAGACCGTTAGAACATTCGCCATGAACCTTCAAAAACCTTCATCTATATGGATAAATAGGACATAAAATAAACGGGCTCCCCCCTATTCACCGCATCCGCCGGGTGGTGGGGGTGGGCGGGAGAGAAGCACGTCCACCTGAGAATGAGTCCAGGAGGTTACGCGAAGATGTTCCAGGGAATTGTGCGATGGTGTTGTTGGAAGATATGTTATGGCTGGGATACGGCCGGCAGCCCATCCCGGCGGCCCGCCATTCCCCAGCCTAGGGATCTCAGATGTCCTCGCTCCAGGTGCCCTCGGTGCGTGATTCCTGAATCGCGATTTTATATATTCCAGGAACACCCTTAAAGGCGTCCTCCTGGCGACGCCCTCTCCCGCGATAAGGTCCACCCATGCGATCTCGTCAGCATCGTAGATCACTGCAAGGCGCCCGACCACGCTCCCCTTTCGCACCGGGGCCTCGATGTTCTCATCCAGTATGACCTTCTGCTGCAGGAGACTGCGTTCATTCTTCCGTATAATTACATCGAGGTCCCGCGCCGCAAGCAGTGGAACATCATGCTTCATCCCCTTCTCCACAGGGGTCTCGACCACCAACTTACCGGCCCTCACGATCGGAACAACGTCGAATTCATTGAACGCGTATTCAAGGAGCCGCGCAGAATCGCTCCACCGCGCGGCGCTGTTGAGCACGACCGATATGAATTGGCACCCCTTACGCGTAGCGGAAGCCACGAGGCAGTATCCGGCAGCAGAGGTTGTCCCCGTCTTTACACCATCAGCGCCATCGAAGCTCCACAGGAGGCTGTTTGTATTTGCAAGCATCCTCTTCTCCTTCCGCTCCTTGTCGCCCAGCTCGATCTCGGCCTCTCTGGTCCGGACGATCTCCGCGAACTTGGGGTATTTAAGACCATATCGCGCCATCAAGGCAAGGTCAAACGCGCTCGAATAGTGCGCGGGATGGTGGAGACCATGAGGGTTCCGAAACTGGGTGTGCCAGGCTCCAAGCTTCTGGGCCTTGACGTTCATCATCTCCACGAAGGCTTCCTCTGAGCCAGCTATGTGCTCAGCAATGGCGGTACACCCATCATTGCCCGACCTCAACATGACGCCCTTCAGGAGATCCTCAAGGCGGATCTTATCTCCGGGTCTAAGCCAAAGGGATGACCCTCCGATGCTCGCCGCGCGCTTGCTAACCGTCACAATAGAATCCAGATCACCGTGCTCTATGGCTAGAATCGCCGTCATAATCTTCGTGGTACTTGCAGGGGGGCGCCGCTGGTGCTCATTCTTGGCGTACAGGACCGTCCCCGTCCTACTTTCCATCAGGATCGCCGAAGCGGCGGAAATGTAGGGCCCGGAAGTATAATTCGGCACATATACAACCTCGGGGTAGCTGCGGGTTTGGGAATATCTCCTGGCGATGGTCCTTATCGAGAAATCCGGCCCGATAAGACTGCGCACAAGCGATATGAAGATAAGGCAAATGGTAGTCACAGAGATGAGCAACAAGGCGAGCAGGACCACCAGGGAGCGCCTGGGTATGAACATGATCGCCACTCCTCGTATGCATTAGAAAACCCGTTTCGCCGGCCCGAACCACAGCCCCACGGCAGGGAATGATTGGCCGGTGAGATGGAAAGCAAGAAACAATAGAAGAGCCAGAAGGACCCGCACCAAATCCGGTAGATCCAATTCTGATGTATAGATATTCCCTAGGCCTCCACTGCAGACCAGTAGAAAATCACCCACGAATTCAAACTTTAGTTGGAAGGAAATGGTGGTCAACGAGGCGAATCATCCTCACCATGAATTCCAATTAATGGGGGTATGCATCGTGAGATTAAATTTCAGATTCGAAGGCTCCGACCTCGCTCGTAAACCTGAACCCGGACCTGGACTAGGGCACGCCTTTGTGCCCATGGCGGCAGCTCTCTCCTTCTCGATGGCTGCTATCCTCGTGGCTATCCTCATCCTGGTTGTACTGGCCCTCCCTGTAGGAGCGGCCCCGTCATCGAGTCAGACCATGTCAGTCACATGCACCATTGCAAACGCGCTGGAGGCTTCATTTCCGGCAAGCATCAACCTGGGCGAATTAACGCCCTCGTCTACATTCTTTGAATCACCTGAGGGGATCATTACCGTCTGGAGCAACGCACCATGGGGCATTAAGATTAAATCCGATAATGCCGCTGGCCGGCTGGCGGAATGGAATGGTACGAGTTACGTATCGCCGGGCGGCAAGACCCTCGCGCAACCCATCGAATGGAGAGGACCGGCCGGTGATTATATCCCCCTCTCGGGCACTGAGGCTTCAATCGTGACCGGGCAGGCGCCCACACCGGATACAGGGCAAACTATTGCCATACGCTTCAGACAGCACGTGACCTATTCCGACGCACCGCTCGGCACCGCAGGCAACAAGTACCGTATAGCTGTCATCCTGACCGCAAGTCAGGGTTACTGAGGTTATCAACTATCAACCCATTCTCTTCATTATCATTATCATTCAACTCATTCAACTCGTTCTCTGATTCTCTTGAGGAGGGAGTCAATCGCCATGCGACATTTGATGTCTCACGTGACGCCTCACGCAGCTATTTCACCGGCGTATGGGCAGGCCCATACGCGACCGCCGTCGTATGCCTACTCTGCTTCTTTCGCCTACTCCACACCAAGATTACATGAATTACATATTTGCTCTGCGCCAACGTTGCGCGCTCACCATATGCTAAAGCGGCACACTTACCCTGTGCGGGGGTTACACCCTTACTATGCCCATGCTTACCCTTGCCCTGCATACCGCATCCATATAATAGCTGCCCAGACCACGGCTGCGCTGCTGGCCCTCGTGGTAGCTCTCGCGGCGATTGCGTTGTGCCCGGGCGGCCTGGGGGGCAGCAGCAGTGCGGAGGCAGCCTCGATAGCGATAAACCCGGCCAGGATAGAACAGGTCGCGAAAGATGGGGATAAGCTCACGCCCATAGCTATTTCAAACCGTGGGAGCTCGAAAGTCCTTGTGCGTGTATCGGTCGAGGAGGGTGGCCATGACTTGAACGGCATGCTCATCTCCAGACCCCTGCCGCGCCAGGTCCCGGCAATCCGCGGAGCCGATGGCATGGCAGGCGAGCTAGTTCGCATAACTGCTGGACCTCCCCGCGCCGGCGAACCCGCCCATGCAAGCGGCGTGTCAGCCCATGGCGATGGGCCCGCTCATCCAAATACACCCACCCTCGTAGTGGAACCTGAGCATTTCACGCTCGGCCCGGGGGAGACAAGGTTCGTTTCAGGGGTGATCAACATACCCAGGGGTTTCCGCGGTGGCTTCTATCCTGTCGTGGTATTTGAGTGCTCAGATATCCGGCCCGGGGACGGCGATAAAGGCGATAAGATAAATAGCCCAAATGCAAAGAATGATGCCCGGGGGGATTTCTCCCCCATTTCCCGGGTCGCGGCAATTACACTGCTCACTGTTGCGGGATTCCGCGAGGCGGGCGGGAAGCCCGGTGGACCGGGGGAGCCAGGCGCACCTGGCGAGCCGGATAGGCCAGATAGGTCGGATGGGCCGGATAGGCCGGGCGGACTGAACTGGCCAGGTGGGTCAGGGGAGATCACGGCCGTAAATATTACGCAAGACTATGCGGGGGCGCCTGTGACCATAGTATACACGTTCAAGAATACAGGCAACATCCATGCTGTACCCGCAGGCTCAGTAATTGTGAGCACAGTCGACGGGACCAACCTCGCCAGCATACCACTCGAGCCGGCGGTCGTGCTGCCAGGTTACAGCAGGAACCTGACGGCGCGTTGGTGCCCGGATACCCTGGCCGCCGGTGAGTATTTCATCTACCCAAGGATCATGGTAGCGGCGAAGCAGATAACGGGGCCGCGTACAGCGTTCACGGTCATCCGTCCGTATGAGCTTGCGAGGCTCGCAGGGGAGATCGTGGAGCTGAAAATAAACCGTGGAGTCTCATTAGATGGGGAGCCGGCGCCGGCGGTCTCGGCCCTCTTCCATAACTCTGGAAACCTGGATTTCAAGCCCAGGACAATCGTAGAGATTTACTCAAGAGGTGAACCCGGGGGCGAACCTGGGGCTCCGCCCAGGCTGATTCGCCGTAAGGAAATAGGATCGAGGGAACAAAGCCCGGTAATCCCGGCTGGTGGCAGTTATCCAATCGAATGCTCGCTAATGGAGCTCCTGCCTGCCGGCTCGCCTGATCCCCCGGCCACTCCACCAGGGATAGAATCGTATACAGCGGTGGTCACAATTCTGGGCGGTGACAGGGTCGTAGCCGCGGCAAAGGTCGATTTCAAGCTCCGGGGCAACGAAATCGCACTTGCTTCATCGTCACCATCATTACCACTGTCGCCTTTGTCATCGTCATCTTCGTCTCCGCCACCTGGTTCATCGTCATCTTCCTTATTGTCATCTTCTTCATCCGGCACGTCATCCGGCAAAGCCTTGTAAGGCGGCGTGGCAAAGGGCGCGGAAAAGAGCGCTTACGGCTAGTAGCAGACTGGAGGGCCTGGTATGTCTCTCGTTGGTATGCCAATTACAGTTGAGCATCGTTGTGGAAGGGATCATTGTATGCTCAAACCACCATGTAGGCTCGAATCACCATTCTCAGGGAAGGATTTCAAGAAGGGAATTTTCCAGAAAGCCTTCCAGACGAAGACTCTCAAGACGAAGACTCTCCAGCCCATGCTAGCCATCTGGACATTGATTTGGGTATTGATCGTTTTAGTTGTGGCGAGCCCTGCTATCTACGCATATTCGCTGGGTCTCGATATCGACAAGGTTCACGCGGATTTCGGGGAACTCACCCCTGAGGGCTCGCCCTATATCTTCCCATGCGCAGCGGAGCTATCAGTAATCTCTACCCTGAACGGGTGGAGCATATCGACCCGTGCCGAAGGAAATCTTGCGGCATCAGGGCTTCCGGGCCTGCCGGTCGAGAGGTTGAAATGGGCCTTCCACTCCAGCGAAGGGACACCTGTATGGATGCCCTTCACTGAGAGCGATACGCCCGTTCTCGTAAACCAGCCCGCTACATCCACCAAAGGTAGAGCTATACCGCTGGATTATCGCCTTGATATCAGCTGGCAAGACCCACTGACTACGCCGACATCAGGCCCGTACAAGGTGAATCTGGTATATACGGCAAGCCCTGGATATCTGGCAATGTCATATGCCAGTCCGAACCCTTTCAATCCTGAGATTCACGGGAATATAACTATCGGCTTCTACGTCCCAGGTAGAGTGCCCCCCGTCCCCGAGCTGGCCGGCATATCTATCTTCGATGCCAGCGGAAACCTGGCCAGCAAGATTACAGGGAATATGATCAACCCCAACACATGGGATTCCTTCGCCTGGAACGGCACAGGGATTTCAGGTGAATCCTTACCTGACGGAACCTATACCTACGTTATTGCAACCCATGCCGGCAGGTGGCTGGCATCCGGTCTGATAATCATAGACAGGACGGCCAGCGCGGGTGGAGAAGCCGGGGCTGCAAGCATCTCCGGCACCGTAAGGGATAGCATCTCAGGGGCAGGCCTCGCCAGCGCCGGGGTGCGCCTTTATAAGGCTTCCGGCCGGCAGGTATCCCAGGCCAGGGCGGGTGAAGGCGGGATATTCACGTTCAGCGGTATCCCGCAGGGCAGATATTTTATCGAGGGCCGGCACGAGGGATATATACCGTCCAGGACCCGGGAATTTTATGTGGAGACGGCCGGTGCTATCTCACGAAACATCGAGCTCAGGCCGAATACAGATATTTTCGTAGGGGCAACGCTGTCTCCAGGGATCGCGAGCGCCGGAGACATAGTGACATTGACCGTGCACGTCAAAAACATGGGACCTGAACTCTTTAACAATGTAGTTGTGAAAGTCGCCCCTGCCCGAGGCCTCTATTATCTAGCCAGCACCTCACGCCTTTTAGAAAACGGGCGCAGCAATGGTAGGAGGAGTAACGGTGGCAGCGGGAATCTCACCGAACATGGTAACAGGCAAAATAAAAATACCCGCGCAACCGTAACAAGCCCCCAGCTAAATGCCCTGGTCCGGTCAAATGGCGCAACCCTTGAGTGGTTGATCGGGGCTCTCCCGCCCGGTGAACAGCGGACCCTCGTATGCAAGGTTGCCGTGGGCATGGACGCCCGGATGAACGCCCGGGAATCCGAACCTAGTATCGTGACGCGCGTCAGCGCATGTGGCTACAGCCCCACTCGTAGAGTCGACTCCATTCCCGTGACAGCGCCTCTTCGAGTTGCCAGGGGCGTCGTATCGCCGGATGGCACAATAGTCGGCCACCTGTTTCATGATGCAAACGGCGATGGGCAGCGGCAACCGGCCGAAGAACCCATCAAAAATGCTGCTGTCATGCTGGAGGATGGTTCGACTGCCAGAACTGACAATAATGGGATATTTGTGTTCCGCAACGTGGTGCCCGGCACTCATGCATTGCAGCTGCAAACAGGGGATATATTGCAGCTGCGAACAGCGGATCCGGGAACCGGCAGAATCGAGGCATGGAAAAGCGCGTGTATCATCTGGGGTCACGGCGGCCATACAGGCGGCCGCCATACAGGTAACCCTACGAGCATAAATGATAGCCGGGGGGATGGTGGCAATAACGGCATTAGGCCGGCCAGGAATTCTATGTTCGCAAATGTCTCTCCGGGCGGGACCGCCCTTGTAGATTTCGCGATCACCGGGCCTTTTGTAGCGCCTGAGACCGCACCTGAGCCTGAGCATGGGCCCGAGCCTGAGACCAAGCCTGGGCTTCGCGGACTTCGCGAACTTTACGCGCTTCACGCGCGCGATTTGCACGACCCATGCGGGTGCCATATCAAAAATCTCTTCGGCCTCGCCTCTATAGAAGCCACCTTCCCAACTGGCGACTGGGGCGAAACCGGGGATGGGCCCGGGCTTGGCGCAGCTGAAATCCCTACAATTCCAATCAAAACGCGCCTTGCGCTGGATCTCGGTATCGCCATCGCCGATACCCCCTGGCTTTATCGGGGAATACCTCAAGAAACATCTCAGACAGTACCATCCTTGAACAACACCACACCTGATGATAGCAGCCAGATGGCGCCCAACCAGGGCCTTGGACTCATATCTCATGTCTCGTTAGATACAGCAAAGCCAGGAGCGGGCATAGCAGGGGAGCTGCAGGCCAGGACCCAGAACAGCAAATTCGAATTGCGCTTCGGGGAATTCCCAACACAGGGCGGTTCAATAAGGGGCGGGATAGGCTCATACAGGTTTCAGTCTCGTGTCCAACCTTGGCTCACGCCTACACCTTCGCCCGAATCGAATCCGGAATCTGAGCCGAAGCCGGCGCCTGAGCCGACGCCCGATACGCAGCTCACGGTCTTTCACGGGCTGCGATCAACTGTCCGGCAGCATGATCTGATCAAGGGAGCAAATATATCGGGCCCCTACCAGCTCAAGCAGGGGGCCATAATCCCGGGAACTGAGGAAATCTCTCTCGAGGTCCGCCCGAGGGACGGCGGCGGCATCATAGAACGGAGATCAGATATCCTCTATTCTATCGACTATGACCGCGGCATCTTGACGTTCGAGGAGATCATCCCTGAATTCGACGTCCGCGGCAACCCGGTCTACATTAACGCAAGCTATGAATTCAGGCCAGCCTCCGTTGACAAGGGGGGAATATCGGGCATCGGCGTCGCCGCAAGACTCAACGGTGGTCTCACGGGTGGAGCTGTATATGTCTGGGGTGCGAGCACCCGAGATGAAAACGCAGCTCAAGGCGCGGCTCAGGGCATGGATGCCGCTCCAGCCCGGGCTCTCCTTACAGGTATATCCCTGAGGCCTTCCGACGTGTTTCAGCTCGCAGGCCGGTATGCCATAACATCCAGCCCGGCGGCATCGGCGGCATCATGCTCTGCGTCAGGCTTTACACCAGGCCTTACATCAGGCTCTGCAGGCTCCACAGGCTCTGCATCCATCTTTGCATCGGGCTTCGATATCCGGGCCGATCTTAATCTGCCGCCTTTGACAGGATCAATCGCCTATCGCGCCCTGGAGCCGGGCTTCGATAGAGATAATCTCCTCGGGGGGATACCCGAGGAATTTGGAGGCGTGGGCGGGGATATAAATCAGGCTCCAAGCTGGGGCTATAGCATAATCCCCTATTATACAAGCGAAGATCGGAATACTACAAAGGAGGCCTCCCTGTCACTCATGTACGATCTTCCTGGTGATCCCGCCGGTCCCAATCTCCTCACAAATCCCAACCGCTCTATGAGCAGGGGCTCTACGAGCAAGGATTCGGATAACGGCCTGAGCTCCTCACGCCCAGGCCTATCAGCCCCCTGCCTTTTACGCCCGGCACTTTCGCTAGGTTATAAGATGAAGTACGTGGAGTATGCGGCGAGCCCTGCCGCGATAGAAGATGGGGTGGAAGATAAGGTTGAAGGCGGCGGAACCGGCGAAGAAGAAATAGCCGGCACCACTGAAACGACAGAATCCATTGTAGCGACGGCGTCCTGTGATATCGCGTCCCTCAAGCTCCAGGTGGAGGCCGAGACCGGCAATATGTTGCGATATCGACACAGCAGTCCGGCGGCAGGACCAACAGGCGATAACGGCGATGGTAAGACTACCTATTTACCTACGCCGGCCTCGCCTATTTCAGCCTTACCCATGTCAGCCGCCAGCCTAGGCGCTTCCAACTCAGGCTCTTCCAGCTCGCGCGCCTTCACAGCATTGAGCTGTACCATCGACTACCCAGGCAGCGCGCTGGCGCCGGTATCGAAAGGCGCACCAAACAGCTCTGCACCAAACGGCTTGTCCTTTCGCATCAAAATCGGGTCGCGCATCACGACCTATCCCGGGCCGGGCCATATAGACTCCTCGAGCACGGGCACGGCCCTCGGATCGGGAGGTAGTGCCCATCAACCTGGCTGTGGGGAGCACGGGATGGCCTTCAGAGAGCCCTTTAGAGAGCGCGAGAACACCCTTGAACTCCAGGCCCGGAAGCCACTCCGCCCCTGGCTCGCGGCGAACCTGGTACAGAGGTGGGAAGCGAGGCGCGGGGCTCACACATCCCTCACCGCTCTCGGCCTGGATGTGACACCCAGCCCCCGTGTCACCGCGGCCATGCGCTACGAGATGGAAGCCCAAAACCCCGCCGCAGGACCAGGATCCAAGCAACAGGGGCAATGTGATGAGTCCCCATCCAATAGTACGGCCCACTTTCGTGATACCCTGCGAGTAAAGGTGACTGCAAAAGACAGCACCAGAAGCGGGATAGAAGCCAGAATCGAAGGTTCCATAACAAGATCGCGAAAATCAGGGACGCCAGCTCCGGCACCGGCACCGGGATACGGCACCAGTGGCACCAGCGGCATCAGTGATATCAATGACATTCAAGAGCCGTGCAATATACAGGACCCTTCCGGGGCTGAGGTCGACCTCTCCGCGGCCGTCGAATACATTCCTTCCGGGTCGGGCGATTTATATGCCTCGGCTTCCCTGGGGTACAGGCTCAGGCCGGACCTCGAGCGGCGTTCATTTGCCCGCATCGAAGGCGCGGCCCACCCAACGCCAAGGCTAACCCTGAGTGCAAAATATATATACAAATTAGTAGAGGACTTAGAAGCCTTGACAGGGGACCCAACCCCCGAGATATCTAAAGGTAGTGAATACCATAAAGGCTACGGAACCCATGGAATTTACGGCGGAACCTACGGAAAAACCTACAGAGGCTGGGGGAACCCCACGGTCCTCACGACCGCTTGCTTGGCCCGCGCGGATTACAGAATCTCGAGGGATGTTGCCCTGGCCGGCGAATATCGCCTCGCATCCCAGATACCGACCCAGGGCAGCGCGGCAAACCTCTGTCTCGAAACCATACTGGATAGGTGGGACCCCTTCAGGGTGATCATAGGATATGCCTCCCTGCGGGGTGAAGGCTCAATTGCCCCTGAATACCTCCGCCCCGAGGGATTTTATCTCAATCTCTTCCTAGGGCTCAGTCACTGAACTACGATTATACGATTGACAGAGGTCCGCGAGCACAGGACATTGCCAGTCCTTAAGGTATATAGAGGTATATAAAAGGACAAACATGGGTTAAAAAGATTTGACAGGGATAAATAAAGAAATTATAATTATCTTTAAAGGAGGTGGCTTAGATGGATAGGCTATTGACGCCTGAAGAAGTTGCGAAGCGTCTCGCTGTTAGCCCTAAGAGCATTCGTGAGTGGCTCAGAAATGGCAAGCTCAGAGGGGTTAAAGTGGGGAGACTCTGGAGAATAAGCCCACAAGCCCTAGATAGGTTTTTGAATAACCCCGATATGTCATATGATGCAGAAAAGGGAACAGAACGAAAAATGGTTGAGGCTGGCCACTTCCGGGAATATACGCGTAAAGAGATTCGCGATTTTTTGAAGGCAGATAAGATCGGCCCCGAGATCGCCCGTAAAGTGGAGAAATTACTCGAGCCATGACTCAGAAATCAAACCACAAGAGGCTCAGGGTGTTCTTGGATGCAAGCTGCTGGGTGGCGGCAGCTGGCTCTCCTACTGGAGGCTCCGCCCTCATTCTCAAACTGGCGCGACGTGGGTATTTACAAATTATAGCCACTAAGAGGATACTACTTGAAGCAGAGCGCAACATAAATAGCAAGATGGCCGCAAAAGCCTTGTTACGTTATTATCAGGAGCTGGGAGCTACAGAAATCGAGCTCACAGACCCTCCAACCACAGAAGAGGAAGCTCGATGGCGACATCTGGTTGATGAAAAGGATTGCCATGTGCTGGCTGGGGCGTTCAGAGCTCATGCAGATGTATTAGTTAGTCTAGATAGGCGGCATATATTGACGGAAAAGGTGGAAAAGGGATTTCCTGTAACCGTCATGGGTACCAATAGCTTTTTGAGGAGATTCGTAGATGAAATAAGCAGGTTAAAATGAACAGGCATGAATTACCCGCCCGAATCGGATGAGAGCATACCGAGGAACGGAAGTCTTCCACCCACAGGCCTGTTAGAATAGGCATTGCTGCGGTCAGGGGGATTGGTTGCAGGACTCGCACTAGCCGCATGCCCTGGCCGCAGCTGCGAGCATATTTCTAATTTCTAGATCGTCTATGATCGTGAGACCAGCCTCTATCAAGAATTTTATATCTAACAGGGTAGCGTTAGGCGCAAGATATTATCCACTCCTGACCTAACCCTACGCCTTCACTTCGATTTGAGCAAGCTTCTCATAGAAATTGACAATAGCGCCGTGATCGTTCGAGCCCTTGCCATCCACCTTTAGAGCTTGGAGGATCTCCATA
Source organism: Bacillota bacterium (assembly GCA_013178125.1). Lineage (NCBI taxonomy): Bacteria > Bacillati > Bacillota > Bacillota bacterium. Next base: position 15,692 of record JABLXJ010000054.1, read on the forward strand.
ACAGCCGCCGTCAGGGGCACGGGCACTCCAACCTGGTGAGCGGTCTCGAGCACATTCGCCAAGTCTTTGATATGGAGGTCGATCTTGAAGCCGGGGTCAAATTTGCGCGCCATCATGAGGGGGGCCTTGGTATCAAGCACGTTGCTGCCAGCAAGGCCTCCACGGATGGCATCATATACAAGCTTTGGCGATACCCCGGCCTTTGTGGCCAGCACGAGCGCCTCCGATACGGCGGCGATATTCAACGCAACGATGATCTGGTTGGCCAATTTAGTGGTGTTGCCGCTCCCGATATCCCCAACGCGCACCACGCTCTTGCCCATGCACAACAGCATGTCGCGATATTCCTCAAAGTCCTTCTCATCACCGCCGACCATTATCGAGAGCGTGCCCGCTATCGCCCCCGGCTCACCACCGCTCACAGGAGCATCCATCATCCTGATGCCCTTCTCCTTGGCCTTGGCTGCAACTTCCACGGATACCAGAGGGGCTTTTGAGCTCATATCGATGATGATCGAGCCCGGCTTCGCCCCCTCCAAAACCCCGTTCTCACCGAGCACCACCTGCTTGACGTGGGGTGAATTCGGGAGCATCGTTATAATAACCTCGGTCTTCTGGGCGACTTCCTTGGGGGACTTTGCCGCCTCCGCGCCCAGCGAAACAAGTTCCTGGACAGGGGCAGGGTTGATATCATATAATACGAGTTTATACCCTGCCTTGATAAGGTTCTTCGCCATCGGCTTCCCCATGATCCCGAGCCCAATGAAGCCGACTTTGGAGTTTATTGTTGGTGACATCCGTATTCCCCCGCAGTACTTTGTTACATGTATTATACGGTCCCCAAAGCCCTAAACCGCCCTTGGGAGTATGAATTATTACTTAAATGCAGCGACTACCTCTTTCACCTCGTCATCGGTCAGTGGCTGGAAGTTCCCATCAGCAAGAACTTTATCATACATAGGCCACGTCCAGAGATCGAAGCCCGGTGTTCCAAGGACCCATACATCTTCGCTCGGCTTTATCGTGACGTTCGGGTTGTAAACCCAGCCGATATCAAACATCTTTTCAGGGTTGCCGATCAGGTAAACGATCTTGCCCCTGTATTCGCCGTGGACGTCGAAGACGCAAGGTACAACCTTCTCCACCGTCCAGCCGATCTTGGCCAGGGCCTCATTCGCAAGAAGCTCGAGGATCTTGGGATCGAAGTTGATCTCAACATACCCGTGGCAATGCGTGACGTTATCATCCACGGTATACTCCAGAGTCTTCTTCCAGTGCCTCGAAAGGAAGTAATTGCGGATTTCCTTCTCTTCACGCGGCCCTACGCACTTGAAATTGAATTTGCTCAGGAAATTATCCTGATAGCTCTTACCCCATGAGAGGAGATTTGACCCGTGCTCGGCCTCTTTGGCCGTCGGCGGCATGGGCTCCAGCACCGCATTGGGGTTGAATCGGAAGAAGAAATCAAAGTGCGGCATACCAAAAGGATGAATTCCATGAAGGCCCGCGACGTTCGGCTTGGGCGATGTCAGGTCGATCTTACGATCGAGGTCCCACCCCTTAGCCTTGAAGTACCCCTCCATAACCTTCATTAAAGAATCAGGGTGGATAGAAGTATCGACATAGACATGGGCGTGGTAAATCTCTTCCTTAGGCTCCATTAGGTGTCCAGTAATGAAAGTGTTCCACTGTTCGCCATTGAAATAATCGACGACACCCTTTACTACATCCTTCCTCGACATTGCCTTTCTACCTCCTATTTTCCATAATCTTGACTTTGATTCTTATGACCCTACAACCACGGAGAGACCCAACTCTTTCAGGATTTCAATCAGCTTAACCCTCGCTTCACCAGCTATCCTGCCCACGGGGCTGCGCGCCGGCCCGGATGGCCAACCTATCAGGTTCATGGCTTCCTTTACCACTACGGGGAAAGACGCTAAGCCAAAGGCATTCCTCAAGGGAGCCAGCGTTCGCTGGGCCCGCAGTGCCCCCTCTATATCCCCCTTGATAAAACGCTCATAGATTTCTACGACAAGCCTAGGGGCCACATTAGCAGTGGCCGCGACCGCCCCCTTACCGCCATATACAAGCACAGCCAGGATCTGAGTATCTCGCCCGGCCAAAACTGCGAAGTCATCGCCGGTGAGGCGGATGAGCTCCGAGGTCTGGCCTAAATCCCCGCTGCTATCTTTTATGCCTATTATGTTATCTATCTTAGAGAGCCGCTTCACGGTCTCAGGCTTGAGGTTTACTCCTCCAGTGCGTCCTGGGTTATTGTAGAGTATTATAGGGAGGGCTGTCGCCCCAGCTATGGCCGTATAATGTTCATATAATTCATCCTGAGATGGATATATGTAGTAGGGGGTGATCACGGAAACGCAATCTACTCCGATTGATTCGGCCATCTTGGTAAGCTTGATCGCCTCCCGGGTCGTGGCGCCCCCAGTCCCAGCGTAGACGGGCACCTGGCCCCCAACCTCCTCAACGGCTATTTCGAGAATCCTGCGCTTCTCCTCCATATCAAAGGCCCAAAACTCCCCCTGGCTCCCCAGCGGAAAGATGCCGTGGACGCCGGCATCAATCATGAGATTGCATACCCGGCGCAGACCTTGTTCATCAAGTTCTTCACTATCAGTCAGGGGGGTAACGATAGGCGGGATTATCCCTTTGATCTCCAGCTTCCCTCTCATTGATTGCAAGCCTCCTGATATGTCTTGTAGAGCCTCTACCTTTCCTCGATCGCAATAGCCCTAACGGGGGAGCTATCGAGGCCCTTAATCTTGAGTGGAAGCGCTATAAAATAACATTGCTTCTTCCTTAGCTCGTTCATATTCCCAAGGACTTCTATCAAAAGCACATCCTTGCTCAAAAGCACATCATGTGCCTCGCGCGCGGCTCCCTTGCCATCCCCCGTGCAGAACGATGTATCAAAGCCGAACATCTTGACCTTCTTATCAACAAGCCACTTGGCCGCCTCGAGCGTTAGGTAATGGCGCTCGGCCGGCACCGAGGGCTCAGGACGCTTGCGCGCCAGGTTGCGCAAGAGCACGACCTCTGTCTCGCCGATGACGTCACCTATCGCGGCCTCAAAGACTGCAGGGGTTATCGGCTGGTGATAATCTGGAAAGTCGATATCCACCACCGCGGCCCTGCCCATATAGTGGGTGACGTCTAGATCCGTAACATCCTTCCATTCCGCCACGAAATGCGAGGGGGCCTCGACGTGAGTACCGATATGGCTCATGGTATCGATCTCGAACATATAGGTATCATCGGCTTCTATGGTTTTCCGCCGTATCTCCATACGCCGCTTTTCCTGGCCTGGCACGACCATAACTGAGAGATCAACTACCCTGTATTTTGCCAAGTCTATGTTAAACATCTACCTGCCTCCTAAATACCTATAAGTATCTATGGGACATGCCTGGTCTGTTCATTCCACCCCTTAAATACCTGGGGGTTGACCACAAATTGCGGCCTCTTGCCAAGGAGCACATCCCTGACTCCCTCCGCCGCCCCCGTGGCCATCCTGATAACCGCCTCCTGCGTAAGGGCTCCCGAATGAGGTGTGAGGATCACGTTATCCAGTTTGAGCAACGGGTTATCGGGGTCAGGTGGCTCTTTTTCGAAGACATCCAGCGCCGCCCCGGCGATCCGCCGGTTGGTCAGGGCATCTATAAGAGCAGCCTCCTCAACGGCCCCACCGCGCGCAGCATTTATCAAAAATGCGGTTGGCTTCATAAGGGCAAGCTCACGTCCTCCGATGAGATTGCGCGTCTCATCCGTCAGAGGGAGGTGCAATGATACAAAATCGGATTCTCTTAAGAGCTCGTCAAGGTCGTTGCACGGGGTGGCACCTATCTCAGAGATTTTCTCCGCTGGGACGTACGGGTCGTATGCCAGGACTCTCATATCAAAGGCTGCCATACACTTCTTACAGAGCAGCCCCCCGATGCGCCCGACCCCAACTATTCCTAATGTCTTTCCATTGATATCGACCGCCCGGTATTCATTGCGAACGCCAAAATTGTCCTCACGCGTAGCTTTATCATAAGGCAGCAACACCTTAGCGAGGGCACCCATAAACATGATGACATGCTCAACTACGGAGACTGCGTTTGCATTAGGTGTATATACCACGGGGATGCCCCTGGACGTAGCTGCTTCGACATCTATGTTATCGACGCCAACGCCGTGACGCGCTATGACCTCGAGGTCTCTCGCTTTGTCAATTACCTCCGCCGGGAATGGCGCGGTCCGCACGATGGCGCCGTGGGCCCCATCTATCTCCCTCAACAGGGTTGGAATAGATGGATCTGAAGCAACCTTAACATCAAAATATGGCTCAAGAACCTCGACGCCGCTTTCATGAATGGGTTGGACTATTAGAACCTTTTTTTTCATATTCTTTTCCAATGCTCCCATCGTAGTTGTGTGCTGCTGTGCCAGGTGACCCGTCCACAATAGCCCGCGATAGTTCCCAATAACCGCTAATAATCGCTATAGAACCCCATGACATGGGATATGCTATTCGCTGTCTCCCGTAACCGCACAGAGGCCTCTTTAAGTTCTTCGAGACTTATGTGAATCTCAAATGCGCTGAGGCTTACGCTCGCGATTATCCTCCTCGCACCATCCCTAATGGGGGCAGCGACGCAGTTGACGCCCGGTATATGTTCCTCGATATCCCACGCCAGTCCCTCATGGCGGACCTTTTCGAGTTCCTTCTTCAGCTCCTCGAGGGTGGAGATGGTCTTCTCGGTGTATTTCTTCAGGCCCCTAGTGTTTACTACACTCTCCAATTCCGCATCATCCAGCTCCGATATCAGGATCTTGCCAACACCTGTAGCATGAGCCGGTAACCTTCTACCTATATGGAAATACGTCCTTGGGACCTTCTCGCTTTCAAACCTTGCGATAGAGATTACTTCGCCCTGCTCGTATACGGCAAGGTTAACGTTTGCGGCGCGATACTCTCGCGATAAAGCCTCAAGGTAAGGCATGGACTGCCTTCTTATCTCCATGGCATTAAGGGCGACCCTGCTGAGCTGGAGGACCTTTAGTGTGAGCTGGAACTTATTTGTAGACGGGTCCTGGGAGATGTAGCCTGCCTTTTCCATCGTCATCAGGAGCCTGAAAGCCATATTAGAGTTAATCCCTAGTTTATTGCATACCTCAGTGACGCCGATCTGCGGCCCATTCTCCCAGAAGCAGTCCAGTATCTGAAATGCCCTTTCAACTGTCTTTACCGTGTACTTATCTATGTCTTTTATGTCCTTATCCAGATCAATTGCCTGTTCCAACACAAAGCCTTCCTCCCATGATATTTCGAGCATGGTCGCCCTGAGCTGCATTTCTACTTGTTATTTCCCATTTGTTTCTTCTCACTTGCCTTACTTGCTTCGCTTACGCACCTCTACCCCGGCGACCTGCTCAAATACTTTAATAATAGCGGATGCATCCTGCCGCCCGAGCCCCATCGCATTGGCCCACAAGAACACTTCGCGCGCGACAGCGCTCGTGAAGAGCGGCACATTTAACTCCTTGCCCGTCATCAAACAGATGTTAAGATCTTTGATCTGTATATCCAGAGCCCCCCTCGTGGAGAAATCCCCCTCCAGAATCGTGGGCATCTTGTCCTCAAACATCCAGCAGTTGCCCGCGCTCTTCCTGATGACCTCATACATGATCTCAGGATCGGCCCCTGCCTTGGTGCCGAGGACCATGGCCTCGCCGATGGCAACGAGGTGGACTGAAACGAGGAGCTGATTTGCAGCCTTCACGACCTGCCCGATTCCAATCTCATTGCCGACCTTAATGGTGTTAGACCCAACTGCAAAAAGCGCGTCCTTGCAGGCCTCAAAGACATCATCGGACCCGGCGACCATCATGGTCAACGTGCCTGCCGCCGCGCCTCTCGCCCCGCCGCTTACAGGCGAGTCAAGGACGTTTACGCCCTTCGCTGCCGCGGCCTCAGCCACCTTTTTGATCTCCGATGGAGCAATCGTGCTCGTAACGATCAGGGTGCTACCCGGCTTCATCCCGGCCAGGACTCCGTCATCTCCGAAAGTGCACGATTCAACCTGGGGGAAATTGAGAACCATCACGAATATTATATCAGATTTGGCTCCCACTTCCCTGGGGCTTGCTGCCCCACTCGCGCCGAGGCCTTTCAGCTCCTCCACGGGCTCCAGCCTGATATCATAGACTGTTAGGGGGAACCCTGCCTTCAAGAGATTTTTGGCCATCGATTTACCCATCGAGCCAAGGCCAATGAAGCCTATATTCTCTTTTATACTCATAGGGTCTACCTCGCGCTCCCCTCTTTCAGGCCCGGTACGGGGGTATTATGTCCAATTGGCATACCCCGCCGCGATGCCTCTTAATTTACTCGTGTATGTTTTCACCGCCAACAATACATAGTGCCAACGTGCATAGCGTTATTAAATAAATGAAATGGCTCCGGACCTATTTGAACGAGTCTATCACAGCCTGGATTTCGACATCCGAGAGCTTGATATATTCCCCGCCGCGAACCGCTGTGTCATCGAACATCTTTACCGTCCAGATATCAAACTCAGGATCATCCGTAAAGACGAACGTCTCGGTGCTGGGGCGGATCACGACATCGGGATTGAATTTCCAGGAGATATCAAATACCTCCTCGGGGTGGGCGAGGGAGTATGTGATCTTCCCGCGATACTCGTTACCGACCTTATAAACGCACGGAGTCGCGTTGCAGATCGTCCACCCGATCTCCTTCATGGCCTGGCGGGCGAATATGTCGAACACCTTAGGGTCGAAATTGATCTCGGTATTGGTGTGGAAGTGCGAGATACCTTCCTTTTCCATATTCTCCAGGAGGTAGACCATCTTCTTCCATTGCCTACTATTCTTTATCCAGTTCAAGATCTCCTCTTCTTCATAAGGCCCCACACACTTGAATTCAAACTGTTTGAACCACTCATCCATATAGGACTTGCCCCACCAGATGAGGTTCTTCCCGCCTTCGCCCTGCGCGGGATCCATCGGCTTCAGCACCACATCACTGCTATACTTCCAGAACCAGTCGACCAGCGGCATGAAGCCTCTTGATCCAGGGTGTATGCCGTGAAGGGCTGCCCTCCCGGGGCCCGGTCCAACATGGTCGATCTCACGATCCAGGATGAGCCCGTTCGCCTCGAGGTTAGCCTCGACAATGGGCTGGAGGCACCTGTAATCAACCTGGTTATCAACAAAGGCGTGGGCGTGATACACGGGCTCATCGGGGTTCTTCCACAGCTTGATGATTCCTTGCCAGTGGGGCGACTTGAAATAATCACCTATCTCCTTGACAATCGACTCGCGGCTTCGCATTTCTGCATTACCTCCATTTTTGCACCCTATTTTGACCCTATTTTGCTCCTTATGTAGCTACCTATAGCTACCTCGATATAGCTATCTGGGATAGCTATATTCAACGCCTGGAATCAAACATCGCAGATTCTAATTGCAGATTCTGGTTGTAATCTGAATACGGCATTGCGACCCAGCTCCAACCCACTCAGGCTTCGGCATTTGCGTGGCCGAACCTACGCCTTACAGCTTCGATGATTCTACCCGTCACCTTCGTCTGGCTCAATATGGCGTAAAGGATCAAAATATCTATGGCGATCGAAAGTGGCCTCGTGAAGAAGGGTAACAGGCTCCCGTTCGATGCAAGTAACGTGCGCCGGAAATTCGTGTCGGCAAGGGGACCTAAAATTATCCCCAGCACAGTTGGTGCAACGGGGTACTTCATCCTGTCCATGAAATATCCTATTATACCGAAAGCGAACATCACATAGAGATCGAACATATTGATATTTAACGCATAACTACCAATGACTGACAGGACTGCCACGATTGGCATCAGCATAAAGGCAGGGACTTGAAGCACCTTAGGCGCGACCTTGCAGATCAACCACCCAAAGAACCTCATGGTGAATGCCGCCAGTAGCAGCAGTGCACTCATATAGGAAATAAACGTCGGGAACTCGAATGTCAGCATGGGACCTGGCCGAATTCCGTGAAGCCAAAGTGCCCCGAGGAGAACTGCAGTCGGTGCGCTTCCCGGGATAGCGAGGCTCAATAGGGGGATAAGGGCCCCACCTATAGCGGAATTATTACCAGTCTCGGGTGCCACCACGCCCTCATAGTCGCCCTTCCCGAATCTCTCAGGGTGTTTGCTGCTCCTGCGGGCTAGATCATACGACATCCATGCCGCTACATCTTCGCCGACCCCCGGGATCGCGCCAATCCAGACGCCAAGGAGGCCTGATCTCAGTATCGTCGCGAGGTATCTCCTCAAGAGCATCATAACCGATGCGCCGCCCTTACCGACGCTCGCTACCCTGGCAGCCGCGTTTACCTTAGCCAATTCCGAAAGTATGCTGGGAATGCCAAACATCCCAATCATCGCCGGTACGAAAGCGAGGCCGCCCATGAGGCCAACGCTCCCGAAGGTGTAACGCGGGTACCCGTGAATCCCCTCTAATCCTACACATGATGCTGCAAGGCCGATGAACCCCGCTATCCATCCCTTTAGGGGGATGCCTTGTGCCGTCAGGGAGCCACAGATCATAACACCAAAGACAGCCAGTAGGAAGAATTCCGGGGATGTAAAATCCAGTGCGATTCTCTGTAAGAGCGGCGTGAAGCCCGCAAGGCAAACCATGCCAAACAACGTCCCCAGGAAAGAAGCGATAGTTGCCAGGCCTAGCGCTGTCCCACCCTCACCCTTCAAGGCCAGCGGGTGCCCGTCAAGCACTGTTGCTGCGGCGGACCCGGTACCAGGTATCCCAATCAAGACAGCCGATATAGATCCTCCGTAGATGGCTCCGACATAGATTCCCATCAGGACCACCAGGGCTGCGTCGGTCGACATCCCATATGTAAGCCCTGTTAAGAGGGCTATACCCATAGTGGCCGTCAGCCCGGGGAGGGCGCCGATAATTATGCCTGCTGTGGTGCTCACGGAGAGTAAAAGAATATTCTGCAGGGTTATTAGCTTCAAAAGCTCAGTGAATAGTGTTATTATCGCCGTCATACGGTTGCTTCACCCCCCTACGGTAACGGTATCCTGGCGAATTTCGAAAAACCATAGCCGACCGCAACAGCCACCAAGACGGAGATTATCGCTATCTTCACGAGCGACGTCTTCCTGTCCCGGAAGATGGCCATGGTTGCAAACAAGAATATGAAGGTCGCGACCTCATATCGAATACGGCCCAGCATACCGAAGATATAAAGCACGATTAATGCAAGGGCGATAATCAGCCTCTGGAATTCCTTCCCTCTGAAATATGCGGCCGCTCCCCTTAAATCCTCTCTTATAATACCACCGGATTCTAAGAGCCCGACCCGGAAAAGTAGCACAGCCTCCAGCATGATGATGATCCCCACAAACGCAGGGAAAATGCCCGGGGCGGTATACATCCCCGCACGCGTTCCTGTGTACCGGACAAACTCTGCAACCGGCATCTTCAAGGCGCCTATAAGGAAGAGAAGTCCGAAGATGAACAAGAATACGCTCGTTACCAGATCGGCTTTTCGAAGCTTCCTGACATCCTCTTTATTCCCCACATTCTCCATGATGCCACCTCGCCTCATGTTTCTTTCGGGGTGCATTAAGGTCGATAAACCGGCCAGCTGGACTAGACAAGACCACCAGACCATTAGGAGAAGGCGACCGAGGTCGATTGTGAGGCCCCGGTCGCCCCCTGTGGCAGCCTCACTAAGGTCTAGGTATGTTGAACTCTTCAGGTGATTTCTGCGCGAATCCCGCATCATATAGAGTCCACGAGAAGACCGAGTCAAGCTGCTTCTGTAAGCTCTTCACCTTATCACCGTGTAGTCCGAACAATTTAAAGCCCATATTCTTCGCAACATCAACAACCTCTTTGGATTTCATTGCTTTATCAAATGCGGCATGGTAAGCAGCTTTGATATCTTCAGGCGTATCATTTGGTAAAGCAATCCCGACCCACTGCATAATGATAGGAAGCTTTTTGAAATCGGGATAGAAGTCGGCGATCGATGGAATATGCCCGTAACCTTCCAGGTCGGCACCTTCCCTCTCGATGATCGCAAGTGGACGCAGCTTCTTGGCAAGGATGTATTCCCTCTGCTCTGCAAGGGCGGTCAGGACGCAATCAACCTCATTGGAAAGCGCTGCGACCTGCGACGGGTGACTCCCCTCATAAGGTAGACGGTGGAACTTGACCCCTGCAGCCTCCTGGACCTGGATGAGCTTCAAGCTCCAGACGCTACCGGCCTGCGAGGCTGCTGCCTTTATGGTCTTTTTCTTAGCCGCATCGATGAGGTCCTGGAATGTCTTATAGGGTGATGACGCAGGCACTGATATGACGCCAGGGCTCCCCATTATCATGAAGAGATCCCATACTGATGATGGTTTGTCAAAGACCCCGAGGACCGCCACGCCGTGGACCGTCTCAGATACCCCAAGAATCGTGTAGCCATCGCGTTTCTGGTTCCAGACATGGTTGGCGGCGACACCGCCTGAACCCCCGAGCATGTTCACGACCTGAAATGGAACACCCATCTCCTTCTGGAGTGCCTGGGCTATCGCACGATTTGAAAGGTCTGTGGCCCCGCCCGCGCCGGCCCAGCATACAATCGTTACCGGACGGGTCGGTTTCCACGTCGCTGCGGAGGCAATGCCGAAGGCTGCAAGTATTAAGTCAACACAGATAAACAATCCGAACACAACTTTCTGATTAACGCTTCTGAACAATTTGCCACTCCTCCTATCCGGGTTATTGATAGCTAGTACCCCACGCTGTGCCGGTTTGACATGGCACACTCCGGCAGTCTATCCACTTCTAGCCCCACCTACCACCCCCTTAAGGACGCGAATATAAAGCTCAAACTGCTGCCATCCACGCTTCCAAGTGATCCCCATGGGAAATGTCTACAAAGGTTCTATATCCCACGAAAGATTACCTATAACTCTTATATATAACTCTCGTCATTTCGAGATAATATTTCTATAAGTATTATAAAATTCCTGCCAAAAAGGTAAAAAAATTAAGGGGCATTTAATTAATCGATCCTATCCCAGCATCCACTGTTGACCCGCTCCTACTGCCCCAAGATATCTACCATAGGATTCACTCTATATCATCTCTTTGCGATCAACTCCGGGTCATCCAACCCGATGACGGACGCCCGACCTGGCGCATTCAGCCCTTCAAACACCCGAACACCTGAAGCTATAATTTATACTCTTCTAGACCCCAAAGTCGCCCCCGTGCAAGCTTAACAGAGACGACCTAGCCCGCTCGCTAACTGCCGGCTCACTTCCATCGCCGGCACCCCTACCTCCCCAAGATCTGCTCTATATCTGCCACTTGCTTTGAAGCTATATCGACTATCATGTTTATATCACTGGAGTAGGCTATAAGCCTCATGCCGGCCCCAACCCACTCCTTCACATCCTCCAGATTGAAGAGGTGCATGCCGGGAGCCACGCCGTATTTGTTGCAGACCTCAATCAGACGCCTGTAGGCTGCAACCATCTTGGGGTGCTTTATCTGGCCGGGAATGCCGTATGACTGCGACATGTCATTCGGCCCGATGAAAGCGGCATCAACCCCCTGGATGTTCACCAGCTCATCCAGGTGTTCTATCGCACGCTCGCTCTCTATCTGGATGACTACAAGGGCTTCCTCGTTTGCGTGCCCCGTGTATTCAACGGTATCCACCTTCCTGTAGTCGCTGTGGAGGCGCCTCAAGGCGCACCCCCGCTCACCAAGCGGGTAATACCGCGTCTCCCTTACGATAGCCTCGACCTCTTCCCTCGTTTCAACCTGCGGGACCAGAATCCCGTCCGACCCCGCATCCAGCGGGCGGGAGAGCGAGCACCGCTCCATGCCTGGCGTCCTCACAATGGATTGGATGCCGGCCGCCCTGCATGCCAGGATCATATCCTGGACTGTCTCCATATTGAACGCTGAATGCTCCATGTCTATGAATATAAACTGGTATCCCGCCGTCGCCATCATCTGCGCGATGGCTGGAGTCCTCACCTCCGATACCATCGTCCCGATTACAACCTCGCCGTTTCTAAGCGCCTGCTTGATCTTGTTCTCACGCATATGATATAGCCCCCTTGATTATGCGTGCGTAGCCGTATCTCATAGCTTCTATTACCTCCAAGGCCTCCACGCCGCCTGAGGCAGCAACCACTAGAGGATAAAAGTGACCTTTTTAAAGTCACTTTATAGAGTCATCTATAACCTATATCCGCCTCTGCCTGCTTGCACCCGCCTATAGACAACCCCACCATTATTGTCATTGATCTATTATGATATTGAAAGGTATCGAAGGGTTCCCAACCCAATTCTCCGGGCGACTCACAAATGAGCCGCTGGTGCCCTTCTCTTCCCCGCCTCTCTCATCTTCAGGAACTCAACCAGGGCATTAGCCGGGCGATTGGTATGCTCCATGAGGATCCTCTCTGCAGTATCCGGATCACCATCGCGGATAGCCTTTATGATCCCTCTGTGCTCGGCCAAGGATACCTCCGGTTTACCCTTTAAAACCGTGCCTAGGGCCCTATAATACTTACACTGCTCCCAGAGGTTTGTAAGGATCTGGGCAAGCTTATCGTTATCGGCCGCCTCAAATAGGGCAAAATGAAACTCGTCATTCTTTTCCTGGAAGAGTCCGTCCTCCCCGCGTTTCATCAAGACCTCAGCCTCCTCCACGATTCGCTCCAGCTCCTTGATCTGATTCTCAGTTATATTGAGGCAGGCCTTCCGGATGGCGAACGCCTCCAGCACCCGGCGAATCTCATATATCCTCTCGATGTCCTCTGGCGAGAGATCGGCGACCACCGCCTCTTTATGCGGTGAGGAGAAGACAAACCCCTCTGCCTCCAGGCGCTTCAGCGCCTCACGCACGGGCATGCGGCTCACGCCCATCTCCTCTGCGATCTGCAAAGCCACCAGCTTCTGCCCGGGTTCCAGCCTGCCCTCGAGAATGGCTTGCTTCAACCTGTTATACACCACGGAGGAAAGCGTATTGTAAGATTCTAATTTACCCAATCCAAGCCAGCTCACAGTATCCTGATCCTCCTGCTGAATTCTGACCGGGTTGACTGGGGAAACCGGTCGAATCCTGAAAATTGGGTGGATAATCGGATAAGTGGAGACTAATGATAGAGTAGTTATATTAATAGTCGGATTCCGGGATATTGTATCCAATATGTTAGATGCTGTATTTCTATAACAGTATTATACGACGCCATAGGACAAATTCCTGCCATAAAATCCAAAACAGAGAAGAAATAAAAACAGCGCCATATCACTGGTAGACTACGGCGCCATCCTTCCCTGGCTCATCACACCATCTATGATCTATATTACACATCATCCACACTGATCTTGCGGTGCTCACCCTTCTTTCCCCACATCCCGGCTCCCACACCATATCCTGACTATATCCTGCACCGAAATGCCCCTCATTCATCATCTGGCCCCGGGACCATAACCTTGCCTCCGAAAAAGCGGATCAGCTCATTGATCTCATTTCGCCCGGACCAAAGATAACCCCTCTTCCAGATCAGGTTTATGGCTTCCTTGGTAAATCCCCCAGTTGACACAAACCACAATATTACATCGGCAAGCTGCTTCTCCGCTTTGATCGCTGCCGCAGCAGCCTCCAATTTCTCTACTTCCTGCTTTCCCATGGGCCGAGTGCGATTCTTGCACTCAGCAACCCATGCGGACATCCCGGCGACAGTCCTATATACCGCAATGGCATCCACCTGGTACTCCCGCTCTGATTCTGCCTTCACCACGGTATCGTACGCCTGGATGATCACGGGGAGAACGAATTCCCCCTCCCGGCCAAACAACCGCCCATCCACCTTCTGCCCGTGAAACTTATAGAGCAGGTTTTCAACCTGTAATTCAAGATATCTGCCTTTAGATAGGTCCTCCGTTACTGGAATTCTAACTTGTTTTCTATCAACATCTTCTACATACTTACCATATACCTGATAAATATACCGGGCGAGCATCTTATCAGTGAGTCCCCGGTAGGAATAAGGGCCAACCCTTTCCACCAGATCTGCCTCACTGAGCTTCTGAAGCTTGCGCGCAACCACCTCAGGAGTGATCCCCAGGCTGTTTGCGATTTCCATCTCTTCAACTGTCCTACCTTGGTACTTGAGAAGATAATATATTATCCTTTTACCGATCCCGGGGTCAGGGTCATCATTTATAGTATTCTCGTAGTTCATAAAATGAGTGGACCAGAATCCTCCAATCACGCCGTTCTGAAGTTCCCACTCCACCGCGGCCTCTATCTCGCTTCTGGTGGCGAAGGTTTCGAAGGGACCCTCAGTATTGGCGACACAGTACACATAATAAGGATGCCCCCCTACTAGCTCACTTAGATAGAGAGCAAGTTCATCAGAGATGGGAATGCCCCTCCCAGCCAGAATAGTCTTGGCGAGCTCTGCTCCATCTGCTATTGACAGGGGGCCGAGTTTTTTCACTGTGAAGCGCCCACCCAGAGGACCTCCCATTACCGTTCGGAATATCATCGTTACGGCAGATCCGCTCACAAGCATAGGCGCATGGGTGCTCTGGCTCATTCGATCGTAAGTTGCCGTCAGGTCCGTGGGCATGTCTCTACCCGGCACGACTGTATTGACATCCTCCGCGTCGTAGATATAAGACTTCATATCTTGAAACTCATCTATTATTACAGCCACCTTCATACCGGTAAGGACTGCTATCCGCTCAGGATACGTTATAGCTTCCTCCCACAGTAGCCGGGCATCCCTGGTATCTTTGTATCTCAGGAACATCTCTATCTGTTCCCTAACTATATCTATTATCCTTATCCGTCCATCGCCATAACTATCACCCTCATCGATGGCTACATCCAGACCGGCTAAATCCTTGAGCTTATACTTGTTAATCACGATGCTAGGATCCTTCAAGATATACCCCATAAAGTACTGGAAGAAGGCCTCAATGTATTCCTCGGTAAACTCCCTCAGAGTAGTCTCCTCGCGCTTTACCTTGAAGTAAAAAGGGACAACCCCGTAATCCCGCCAGAACATAACGTTGACAAGGCGGTCCAGCACTGCTGTCTTTCCCATACGTCTCGGGGATATCAAAGCCTTACTTCGGGAACGCCTGGAAGCTATATTTCTAAACCATTCTTCAAGATAGCGCAGTATATCATCCCTGTCTATGAATTCCTCTGGAGGCATCATTTCAGTCACGGGGTTTATGGGGTGGATCAGCGCAAATTCCTGAGACGGCAAATCCATCACCATCCTCTCTATCACTGCGACCGCCCCTCGACCGCGCTCGCGCTACGCCCGCCCCTCAACCACGGCTCCCTGGCTCGCCGACGAGACGATCCTAGCGTACCGGGCCAGGTAGCCCTTCTTCACCCTCGGCTCGGGCGCCCTCCACCCGGCGCGGCGCACATCGAGCTCCGCATCGCTTACCTCCAGGTCGAGCCGCTTATTTGGAATGTCGATCGAGATGATATCGCCGTCCCTAATAAGGGCTATCGGCCCTCCCTCCGCAGCCTCCGGCGAGACATGGCCTATAGCGGCGCCCCGCGTCGCGCCTGAGAACCTGCCGTCCGTGATCAAGGCAACGCTGTCGTCCAGGCCCATGCCGGCTATCACCGATGTAGGGCCGAGCATCTCACGCATCCCGGGCCCCCCCTTGGGACCTTCATACCGGATCACCACAACGTCGCCGGGCTTTATGGCCCCGCCCATGATGGCCCTGTTGGCATCCTCCTCCGAATCGAAGACCCTGGCCGGCCCCCTGTGAACCAGCATCTCATCCTTGACAGCCGATTTCTTGACGATCGCCCCATCAGGTGCCAGGCTGCCCTTGAGCGCCGCAAGCCCACCATCCATATGGTAAGGCCGGTCAGCCCCCCTTATGACATCGGAGTCCGCCCTGCGCCCCGGGGCCCCGTCAAGCACCTCGCCCAGGGGCGCCCCGGTCGCAGTCAGGACATCCAGGTGAAGCAGGCCCTTGCCCGCCAGCTCCTTCATAACCGCCGGTATGCCCCCCGCCTCGTCCAGATCCTGGATGTGATAAGGCCCAGCCGGCCTCAGACTGCAAAGATGGGGCGTCCTCCCACTTATGTCGTTGATCATGTCGAGGTCGATCCTGATCCCAACCTCATTGGCGATCGCGGGCAGGTGCAGCGCCGTATTGGTCGAGCACCCCATCGCCATGTCCACGGTAAGGGCGTTCTCAAAAGCGGCCCTGGTCAGTATCATGCTCGGGGTGATCCCGCGCTCGAGAAGCTCCATCACCTTTGCGCCGGCCCGCTTCGCGAGCCTCCGCCGCGCGGCCGACACCGCCGGGATGGTCCCGTTGCCGGGCAGGCCGATGCCCAGCGCCTCGACGAGGCAATTCATCGAATTCGCCGTGAACATGCCTGAGCACGACCCGCACCCGGGGCACGCCACGTCCTCCATCCTGGCGAGCTCCTCCCCGGTCATCTTGCCGGCGGCCACAGCCCCCACGCCCTCGTACATGCTGTTAAGGTCGATGTTCTTCCCCTCGTACCGGCCAGCCAGCATCGGCCCGCCGCTCACCACAATCGCCGGCAGGTCCAGCCTGGCCGCGGCCATCAGCATGCCGGGCACGATCTTGTCACAATTGGGGACGAGCACGACGGCGTCAAACCCGTGGGCCCGCACCATGCACTCCACGGAATCCGCAATCAACTCGCGAGTCGCAAGCGAATACTTCATGCCCTCATGCCCCATGGCGATGCCGTCGCAGACCCCTATAGCCGGGAACTCCACAGGCGTGCCGCCCGCCGCCCGGATGCCGGCCTTCACGCCCTCGACTATATCGTCGAGGTGAATATGGCCCGGGATGATCTCGCTCGCCGCGTTGACCACAGCCACCAGGGGCCTTTCCAATTCCTCGTCAGTGTATCCCATCGCCTTGAACAGCGACCTGTGAGGGGCCCGTTCAAGGCCTTTCTTAACCATATCGCTCCGCATATAAATGCCCTCCAGTTCCTACCTACTTAATGGGGCCCAGCCCTGGCTCAATCTCAACCTCCGTCTCCGCCGGGCCTATGGCGTATAGCAGGCCGTATTCGATGCTATCGACGAGCGCGCGCCAGCTCGCCTCGATGATATTGGTCGAGACACCTACCGTCCCCCATGTACGCCGCTCGTTGGTGGATTCGATGAGAACCCTGACCTTGGCCGAGGTGCCCGACGCCTCATCTATCACCCGCACCTTGTAGTCTGTGAGTTTGATATTCTTCAATTCAGGGTAGACATCCTCGAGCGCCTTGCGCAGTGCCCCATCCAGGGCGTTGACGGGCCCATTCCCCTCGGCGACCGTGTGGAGCAGCCTGTCGCCTACCCGCAACTTTATGCTGGCCTCAGCGACGGGTTCCCCGTTTGATTCACGCTTCTCGACGATCAACCGGAAGCCCTCGAGCTCAAACAGGCTCCTATGCATCCCGAAGGTCTTCTTCAAAAGAAGTTCAAAGGATGCCTCCGCCCCCTCAAACTGGTAGCCTTGATGCTCGAGCTCCTTGACGGCGTTGATCACCGCCTTCGTCCCTGTTGACTTGCGCTCGAGCGGGATCGAGTACTCCTGGGCCTTATAGGCTATATTGCTCGCCCCTGCGAGCTCCGAAACCACCACGCGTCTCCTGTTTCCAACCAGCTCCGGCTCTATATGCTCGTACGTCTCCGGGTGTTTCATCAGGGCGCTGACATGGATCCCACCTTTATGCGTGAACACGCTCCGGCCGACAAAGGGCCGTTGTGTATTGGGCCGCATATTCGCCACTTCATCCACGAATCGCGAGAGCCCCGTCAGCTCGGCAAGCTGCTCGTCCGTAAGGCATTCTATCCCCATCTTCAACCTCAAGGCGGGGATTACTGAACATAAATCCGCATTCCCGCAGCGTTCCCCGTACCCGTTGATAGTCCCCTGCACATGGTTCACTCCGAGCCCCACGGCAATCAAGGTGTTGGCGACGGCAACGCCAGAGTCATTGTGTGCGTGGATCCCAATGGGCCCAGAGATGTTATTCAAGACATCCCGGATGATCTCGTCGATCTCCATGGGAAGCGTCCCGCCGTTTGTATCGCAAAGGACGATCACGTCGGCCCCGGCCTCACAGGCCGCACCGATGGTCTTCATCGCATAATCCCGGTCCGCCTTGTAGCCATCGAAGAAATGCTCGGCGTCGTAGACTACCTCGAGACCGTTGCGCTTCAAGAACCTTACGGAATCCTCGATCATGCGGAGGTTCTCCTCAAGCGTGGTTCCGAGGGCGTGGGTTACATGGAAATCCCAGCTCTTCCCGAAGACCGCGACCGCCCTCACACCGGACTTGAGCACCGCCGCGAGGTTCGCGTCATCCTCGGCGGCCACGCCGGCCCTCCGGGTGCTGCAGAATGCCGATATCACGGCATTGTGGAGCTTAAGAGACTTCGCATACTCAAAAAACTCAACATCCTTGGGGTTAGAGCCCGGCCAGCCGCCCTCGATGTAGTCCACGCCGAACTCATCCAGGCGCTGGGCTATGCGAATCTTATCCTCAACTGAGAAGGAAATACCCTCCATCTGGGCACCGTCCCTCAATGTGGTATCATACAGCTTGACCTGCCGCACCGCGCCCCACCTCCTTTACAGTCGCAGTGTGAAATGCAGGCCGGCATCCCGCCGGGCGGAACAGAGGCGCGCCGTCCACCGGCCAGCTAACGCAACGTGCAAAGCTACGCCTCGCCCGCGAGCCTTTCCCTCACATACTGGGTCAGCCCGCCCGCATTGATGATCTTCTGCATAAAGGGCGGGAATTCCGGTACGCGGTAGCACCGCCCCCTGGTCACGTTGACTATCGTCCCCTCTTCGGGATTGATGCGAATCGTATCCCCTGCCGCCGCGTCATCCACAGCCTCGGGGCATTCGAAAATAGGCAGCCCTATATTTATCGCATTCCTGAAGAATATGCGGGCAAAGGACTTGGCGATGACGCACGATATCCCGGCCGCCTTGATAGATACCGGCGCGTGCTCGCGCGAGCTGCCGCATCCGAAGTTGGTGCCCGCCACGATAATATCCCCCGCGGCGATCTTTTTCGTAAATTCGGGGTCCGCATCCTCCATGCAATGCTGGGCGAGCTCCGCGGGATCCGAGGTATTCAGGTACCTCGCCGGGATGATCACATCAGTGTCGATATTATCCCCAAATCTCCAGGCTCTCCCTGCAAACTCCTGTCGCACTGCTACGCCACCTCCTCAGGGCTAGCTATTCTCCCGAGCACCGCGGACGCCGCAGCGACCGCCGGGTTTGCCAGGTATACCTCACTCTCGGGGTGACCCATCCGCCCGACGAAATTCCGGTTGGTCGTCGAGATGGCGCGCTCCCCCTTTGCCAGGATTCCCATATGTCCGCCGAGGCACGGGCCGCATGTGGGTGTGCTCACGGCGGCGCCCGAATCTATGAAGATGCTTATGAGCCCTTCATCGAGGGCCTGCCGGTAGACCGCCTGGGTCCCGGGGATGACTATGAGCCGCACATCCCTATGCACCTGCCTGCCCTTCAAGACCTCCGCCGCGAGCCTGAGGTCGGTGATCCGCCCATTGGTGCACGACCCTATTATCGCCTGGTCGATTCGGACATCGCCGGCCTCGCTTACCGGCCTGGCATTCTCGGGGAGGTGAGGGAATGCAACCTGCGGCTCGATCTCGCTCACGTCAAATTCATAAACCTTCTCATACCGGGCATCCGGGTCGCTGTGATAAAGCTCATACTCGCGGACGGCCCTCGGCCGCACGTATTCCAGGGCAACCTCGTCGGGATCGAATATCCCGCTCTTCGCCCCGGCCTCGATAGCCATATTGGCCATGGTGAACCGGTCGTCGATGGAGAGGCTCTTCACAACCTCGCCCGTGAATTCCATGGCCCTGTAAAGCGCTCCATCCACACCGATCTTACCTATAGTATACAGGATAAGGTCCTTTCCACCAACCCACTTCCCGCGCTTTCCGTGGTAGACGAACTTCAAACTCAGGGGCACCTTCAGCCATATCTCACCTAGAGCCATGGCCGCCGCCATATCGGTGCTCCCGACGCCCGTCGAGAACGCCCCGATCGCGCCATACGTGCACGTATGAGAATCCGCACCTATTACAACGTCCCCTGGAAGCACGAGGCCCAGCTCAGGCAGGATGACATGCTCTATCCCCATCCTGCCGACCTCGAAGAAGTACTTTATCCCCTGCTTCCTCGCGAACTCACGTATGAGCTTGCTATTCTCGGCGGATTTTATATCCTTGTTGGGCACAAAGTGATCCGGCACCAGGGCCACCCGCTCCGGGTCAAACACGTTCTTTGCGCCCATCTTCTCAAACTCCCTGATCGCCGGGGGCGCTGTCACGTCGTTGGCGAGGACGAAATCCACCCTCGCGTTAATGAACTCGCCCGGCTCCACGCGATCCTTGCCACTATGTTTTGCAAGAATCTTCTCGGTAATGGTCATCCCACTAACACTGGCATCCATCCTGCTAGATCACTCCACTCCCGATCCTATTTCCAAATCCTATTCGCCCCTAATTCACCATGGTGCCAAAGCTGGTCAAAATCCACTCTGGCACTAAAGCTAACGAACCAACCGTGAGGCCTCACGCCTCCGGACTTTAGCCGGGGGTGTTGATGATTAAGATTTTGAGCTGGCCAGATCCCTGCTAAAAAGCATCTTATTTATGGCGTTTATATAAGCCAGGGCGCTGGCCTCGATGATGTCCGTGCTCACGCCGCGGCCGGTGAAGGTATTCCCGTTATCGCGGATCCTCACCGTGACCTCGCCCAGGGCGTCCTTGCCGCCCGTCACCGCGCGAATCGAGTACTCCTCGAGATCGGTGCGCTCGCCGGTTATCCTGTCTATAGCCTTGTAGGTCGCATCGACCGGGCCATCCCCGCAGGCAGCCTCCTCGACCAGCTCACCATCCTTGTAGAGCCGGACCGTCGCCGTGGGGACCGTTTTGTTGCCGCTAACGACATTCAGGTACTCCAGGGAGAATCTCTCGGCCGCCTTCCCGTGCCGGCCCTCGACTATGGCCTCGATATCCTTGTCGGAGACGTCCTTCTTCTTATCAGCGAGGGCGATAAATTCATCAAAAGCCCTGTTGACCTCGTCATCAGGCAGCGCGTAGCCGAGCTCTTTTAGCCTCTCCTTGAAGGCGTGCCTCCCGGAGTGTTTCCCCAGGACGAGCCTGCTCTTTGCAAGACCGATCGACTCCGGGGTCATTATCTCGTAAGTGGTCCGCTCCTTGAGGACACCATCCTGGTGTATCCCCGCCTCATGCGCGAAGGCGTTGTCGCCGACTATGGCCTTGTTGGTCTGCACGGCCATCCCCGTGAGCGTGCTGACCATCCGGCTGCTCCGGTAGATCTGCTCCGTCACGACCGCAGTGATCGCGTCGTAATAATCCCGCCTGGTCGCGAGCGCCATGACTATCTCCTCGAGCGCCGCATTGCCGGCCCGCTCCCCGATCCCATTGATGGTGCACTCCACCTGCCCCACGCCGCACTCTACGGCGGCAAGCGAATTCGCAACGGCGAGGCCCAGGTCGTTGTGGCAATGCACGCTCAGGGTCACGCCCTCGATGCCGCGCACATTCTCCTCGAGGTAGCGAATCAGCTCTGCAAATTCCCTGGGCGTCGTGTAGCCCACAGTATCAGGCACATTCAAAACGGTAGCGCCGGCATCGATGGCCGTCTCGAACACAACCCGGAGAAACTCTCGGTTGCTCCGCGTGGCATCTTCAGCCGAAAACTCGACGTCCGGGACGTAGGACTTCGCATGCTGCACGGCCGCCGCCACCATCTCGAGAACCTGAGCGGGCTCTTTCCTCAATTTATATTTCATGTGGATATCGGACGTGGCTATGAAGGTGTGAATCCTCGGCCGCCTGGCATGCCGCAGGGCCTCCCAGGCCCGGTCTATATCTCCCTTCACAGCCCTTGCAAGGGCCGCTATGACCGGGCCGGTGACCTCCTTTGCAACCGCCGTAACGGCCTCGAAATCACCAGGTGAGGCTATCGGAAAGCCAGCTTCGATTACGTCCACGTTCAGGCGTGAAAGCTGCCGGGCTATCTCCAGTTTCTCCTTTACATTCAGGCTCACGCCCGGCGACTGCTCGCCATCCCTCAGGGTCGTATCAAACACCTGAATGACGCGAGGCATTTACGATCCCCCCAGTTCTCGCTCAACCTCAATCCCGACTAAATCCCGGCTACCTCTTGCCCTTTGAGAGCCAGGGCATCATCGCGCGGAGCTTCTTTCCAACAACCTCTATGGGATGCTCCGCCTCCCGCCTCTTGATAGCGTTGTAGACGGGCCGGCCGGCGCGGTTCTCGAGGATCCAGTTCTTCGCGAACTCCCCATTCTGGATATCCTCGAGCAGCTTCCTCATCGCGGCCCGGGTCTCCTGGGTGATTATCTTCTTACCACAGACCATATCCCCGTATTCCGCAGTATCGCTGATGGAATACCGCATCCAGCTTATGCCGCCCTCGTACATCAGGTCGACTATCAGCTTGAGCTCGTGCAGGCACTCAAAATATGCGATCTCCGGCTGGTAGCCCGCCTCAACGAGGGTATCGAACCCCGCCCTCACAAGCTCCGTCACCCCGCCGCAGAGGACGGCCTGCTCGCCGAAGAGGTCTGTCTCTGTCTCCTCTTTAAAAGTCGTCTCAATAACCCCCGCTCTCGTCGAGCCGATGCCCCTGGCATAGGCAAGGGCAATCTGCTTCGCCATCCCCGTGAAATCCTGGTAGACGGCGATCAGCGAGGGGACTCCAAAGCCTTCCTGGTACATCCTCCGGACCAGGTGCCCCGGGCTCTTGGGCGCCACCATCACAACGTCGATATTCTTCGGCGGGACGACCTGGTTGTAGTGAATGTTGAAGCCATGCGAGAACATCAGGACCTTCCCCTCTGTCATATGGGGCGCGATCTCCTCGGCATAGATCTGGGCCTGCTTCTCATCGGGGACAAGCATCTGGATGATATCGGCCACAGCCGCCGCCTCGGAAGCCGGGACCGGGTTGAACCCGTCCTTGATGGCCTGCTGCCCGTTGGGGCTCTCCCTCCTGTTGCTGACGATCACGTCAAGACCGCTGTCGCGCAGGTTCTGAGCCTGAGCATGCCCCTGGCTGCCGTAGCCTATGATAGCTATCTTCTTTCCCTTCAGGATCCCGAGATCTGCATCCCTGTCATAGTAGATCGTTGCCATATCGATCAAGACCTCCTCAAGTATGTTATATACGGCCAAATCTAAACCTGCCTATCATTCCCAACCCTGGCCTTCATCGCGCGAATCTTCTCCAGGTCCGGCAAGTCGCATTGATCACGTTGCCTCCTCCTGGCCTCGTCTACGGCCGCGGTCTGCTGTTCCCCCCTGACCATGGCTATGCGGCCCGTCCTGACAAGCTCCTTTATCCCGCATGGGCGGACAAGCTCAATAAAGGCGTTGATCTTGTCCTCGCTGCCTGTCACCTCCGCAAC
Source organism: Bacillota bacterium (assembly GCA_013178125.1). Lineage (NCBI taxonomy): Bacteria > Bacillati > Bacillota > Bacillota bacterium. The sequence goes on from JABLXJ010000054.1 coordinate 39,284, forward strand.
CACCGCCTTGCGGCTCACATCTACGATGCTGGCACGGAATATATCCACGATCTGGAGGACCTGGGCCCTGTCAGCACCCGCTGCGCTTATCTTCACAAGGGCAAGCTCCCGGTCAACAGACTCCTCGGCCTTGAGCTCCTGGACCTTTATGACGTCGATAAGCTTGTTGAGCTGCTTTGTTATCTGCTCCAGGGTATCCTCGTCCGCCTCAACTACAATGGTCATCCTCGAGACTTCCTTATTTTGAGTCGTGCTCACCGCAATGCTCTCAATATTGAACCCGCGCCTGGCGAAAAGCCCTGAAACACGCGCGAGGACACCGGGATGGTTCATGACCAGCACTGCAAGCGTATGGCGCATCACGCTTCACCCCCAATCATCTTGCTGATCGGCGCATTCGGCGGAACCATGGGCAATACATTCTCCTCGGGAGCGACCCTGAAATCCATCACCACGACATTGGGAGTCCGGATAGCCTCCTCAATCGCGGGCCGCACATCGGCGGGATCCGTTATTCGCATCCCGACGGCGCCGTAAGCCTCGGCAAGCTTAACGAAATCTGGTATCCCGCCGATGGAGGTGTGGGAATAGCGCCTGTCGTAGAACACCTCCTGCCACTGCCGGACCATCCCAAGATATCCGTTGTTGAGAATCGCTATCTTGACGGGCAGATTGTATGTGACAGCCGTCGCTAGTTCCTGGATATTCATCTGGATGGACCCATCTCCAGCGATGTCAAAGACAAGCCTGTCAGGGCAACCGGCCTGCGCACCTATGGCGGCGGGAAAGCCATAACCCATCGTGCCGAGCCCGCCCGATGAGATAAAGCTCCGCGGCCTGGTGAACTTGCAGTATTGGGCGGCCCACATCTGATTTTGGCCCACCTCTGTGGCGATGATGGCCTCGCCGCCGGTCGCTTCGCTGATCTGCTCGACAACGTACTGGGGTTTGAGACTGCCATCCTTCTCATAGGAGAGGGGCATTCTCCTCTTGAGACCGTCGACTATATCATTCCACTCTCGCCCTGTTGCTGGATTCACTAATGGAATAATCTCGGTCAATACGTGCCTCACATCACCAACTACGGGGATATCAACCTTGACGTTTTTCCCTATCTCCGCGGGATCGATGTCTACGTGAATGATCTTTGCCTTTGGAGCAAAATCCTCAATCCTCCCGGTGGTGCGGTCCGAGAATCTGGCCCCCAGGGCGATGAGGAGATCACACTCTGTCACAGCCAGATTCGCATACGCCGTCCCATGCATCCCAAGAAGCCCAAGAAACAACGGGTGATTGCTGGGGAAGGCGCCGAGCCCCATCAAGGTGGTAACCACCGGTATGCTCGCCTTCTCAGCCAGCGTCCTCAATTCATCTGAAGCACACGACCCCAGCACGCCGCCGCCAGCGTAGATCACGGGCCTGCTCGCCTCGTTGATCGCCGCGGCCGCCTCGCGAATTTGCTTCACATGCCCTTTGTAGGTTGGTTTATAGCCGGGCAGGTCGATGCTGGCCAGGTACCTGGGCTCGGACTGCATCGTCATGACGTCTTTGGGCATATCGATGAGCACTGGCCCGGGCCTGCCCGTGGTGGCAATGTAAAATGCCTCTTTGACAATACGCGGTATATCCTTGACATCCTTGATCAGGTAGTTGTGTTTCGTAATCGGGATCGTCACGCCCGTAATGTCGGCTTCCTGAAAGGAATCCCTGCCGAGCAGCGACGTGGCGACCTGCCCCGTTACGGCGACCACCGGCACGGAATCCATGTATGCCGTGGCAATGCCCGTAACGAGGTTGGTCGCACCGGGACCGGAGGTGGCCATGCAAACCCCGGGCTTGCCAGTAGCCCTCGCGTACCCGTCTGCGGCGTGGGCGGCGCCCTGCTCGTGCCTGGTCAGGATGTGCCTTATCTTTGAGTCATAAAGGACATCGTAGATCGGCAGCACAGCCCCGCCGGGGTATCCGAATATAGTATCAACGCCCTCCTGTATCAGGGCTTGAATCAAGATTTCCGCACCGCTCGCCTTCACCTGCACCCCTCCAATCGACATAACCAATTAATCAAACCAATTAACCGGACTAATCTAATCGAACCAATTTAATCGAACCAGTTATCCAGGAATCGAACCAGTCACCCAGGCAATTATATAAAAACCTCCCGCCTTTGACATATCTGCTCATATCTATCTACAAAGTGAGATATGTCTAAAGGACGAGAGGATAACCTTCGCGGTACCACCTTTATTCGTCTTTGCCTCGCAGCAAAAACCTCTTCGGGTACTTACATACCCTAGCGCGTTAACGGGCGCAGGGAACCCGGCACAGCCTACTAAATCAATGATCAATGATTAATAAGATCAATACAATCTACGATCAATGACTAATTAATGCATTGATCTTTCAGCCTGCGGTTCGGGGGTGAGATTCAACCTCTTGGCAGGCACCGCATCTCAGCACCCGCGGCTCTCTGTGGCTCACCTTGCAGGTCTACTAGCCCCGTCATTACCTTTCAAACCCATATTCTAAGTTACTTTCCAGGTGTATTGTTTTGGGTGTATTGCTTTGAAGTGTATCATGTCAGCGCTGGATTGTCAAGTGCCGGCTCAACTTCTCAACTCCTCAACTTTCCCCATAGGATGGATGATGGGAGGTCCCCCGGGGTTGCGGGCAGCGGGATAATCAAGTGCAATTAAGTATATGCAACTGAAGATTATTGTAATATAACTGGAAGTATAGTAGGATTATGTTTGACCTAATCACGTTTGTAGGGAACCACGAGATGGCAGATGCGATAATTACCAATTTACGATGATTACAGTGACAACGAGTCCGAATTACATTGACGGACGGGGGAAATGGAGCGATGTATGAAGGCGCTGTGCTCATCGTGGATGACGACGAAGGGATGAGAAAAAGCCTCGCCGTTACATTAAGGCATGACGGATACAAGGTTTACTGCGCCGAGAATGGGATGGCCGCCCTGGAAAAGGTCAAGGATGAGGAAGTTCAAATTGTGATACTCGATCTCAAAATGCCCGGCCCGGATGGCCTGGAAACCCTGAAAAGGATCAAGGCCTTTCGCAACAATATCCCTGTTATCATGATAACGGGATTCGGTAGCATCGAAACCGCAGTAGAGGCCATGAAGCTCGGCGCCTTCGACTATGTCACCAAACCTTTCGAGACGACACAAATAAAGGCCATCGTCAAAAATGCCCTCAAGCTTCAAGCCCTTGCTAAGGAAAATGAATACCTGAAGGGCGCCCTCCAGGAAAGGTTTCAGTTCGGCAGCATCATCGGCAAGAGCCCCAAAATGCAGGAAATCTACGATCTAATCGACAAGGTCGCACCGACGGACGCGACCGTGGTGTTGCTTGGCGAAAGCGGTACAGGTAAAGAACTTGTAGCAAAGTGCATCCATTACAACAGCCCGAGAAGGAACGGGCCGTTCATCAAATTGAACTGCGCCGCCCTTCCCGAGGGCGTCCTGGATAGCGAGCTCTTCGGCCACGAAAAGGGCGCCTTTACAGGGGCTACAGTTCAAAGGCTGGGGCGTTTCGAGCTTGCTCACGGGGGAACGATTTTTCTTGATGAAATAGGAGATATCAGCCCCGCCACGCAGGTCAGGCTCCTCCGCGTGCTCCAGGAGCGCGAATTTGAACGCGTCGGCGGCACCCAGACCATCAAGACTGATGCCCGGATAATAGTTGCTACAAATAAAGATTTGGAAAAGGAGATGCTGGCGGGGAGATTCCGTGAGGATCTCTATTACCGCCTCAACGTGATCCGCATATTCATGCCTCCTCTCCGGGACCGCATGGAGGATATTCCCCTCCTCGTGGATTATTTTCTGAAGGAATTTTGCGCGCTTCACCAGAAGCATGTTACCCAGGTCGCGCCCGATGCCATGAAAGCCCTTATGTCATACCGGTGGCCCGGAAACATAAGGGAGCTGAGAAACGTTATAGAGAGGGGCGTCGTCCTTGCCACAGGCGATTTAGTTACAGTCGATCTTTTGCCGGAAGAGATAACCACCAGCTGCCCGAATGGCCGCAGGCATCGTTTTGAGCATGGAAAAAGCCTCAAGGACGTGGTTGATGATGTGGTGGAGGAGGTCGAGCGGGAGGTCATCCTGGATGCCCTGTCTAAATGCGACTGGAGACAGGCGAAGGTCGCCGGACTCCTGGGGATAAGCGAAAAGACGCTTTACAATAAGATGCAAAAATATCATATAAGGCAGGAGAGGAATGAAATTCGATGCCATGGCCCGTCTTAAAGTTAAGGCCGGTCTTGAAGCTGAAATACCAGCTCGTCCTGGTTATGACCATTCTTGTCCTGACGCCAATGTTATCGTCGGCCCTGGTCGTAAGCAATCTCGTTAGAAACCAAAACGAAAAGAACGCCCGCCAGCGGATATCGGATGTCGCAAATAAGTTGGCTTACAGTCTAACAACCCTCGAAACTGAATATCTTGCAAAGGTCAAAGCCTTCGCTACTACGGAAGAAGTTGTCTACTCCACTTACGTACTGTTTCAATACGGGGATGTCTTCTCTGATCGAACAAAGTTGAATATAGTCCAGCCCCTCAGAAACTCCCTGCTTTTTTATAAGGCGAGCCTTGAGGCGGACACCATCGATCTCATAGACGCAAAAGGGCGAATGCTTGCCTCCGTCGGGCCCGGGGATGACATCGAAACCCTGAGGGATCTGGAGGAGAAGTCAAGCAAGGATATTTTCAGAATCCCGTCAGGGCTCCCGCTAAAGGCGCCGTTTACCATGCCTCGCGAGGCCGGGGTTCGCTTCCAGACTCAGGGCACCAATCTCCTGCTCATTGCTGAAGCGCCAATTACGCATAAATCTCGAACTGTTGGAGCTGTCATCTTTCGTAAAAGCTTTGACAGCAACTTCGCAACCGAAATGGCAAAAACCACGGGAACCGACCTTGCATTTTTCACGGCGGGTAAGTATGTGATGGGAACTTTGCCTCCTTTCACGATCCCGGCGGAGATCCTCGCTGACGCGCGGAATAAGTCAGGACTTATCACAACTCAGCTTTGTATCGACAATAACCCCTACAACCTCGCCGTCTATCCCTTGCAACGCGGCCGGCCACGGAGCCCCATGATAGTAGTGGGGATCTCAAACGTTGATACTATCCAAAACACGCGCCAGACCGTCCGGGCAATCTTTCTGGTGGCATTTCTCGGGATAATCATAAGCACCATATTCACATATATTTGGGCCGGAAACGTGACTGAGCCCATAAATATGCTTGTGAAGAGCACAAAGAAAGTGGCGGCTGGCAAGCTCGACGAACAAATCGAGACCGGCCGGCGGGATGAGCTGGGCGAATTGGCGACGCAGTTTAATATGATGACGCGCTCCCTGAAGCAAAATACGGATGAACTCTCGTATCTTAAGGAACTAAATCAAAACATAGTCGAAAGTATAGCCGTGGGGCTCCTGGTCATCGATAGCAGCGCGAGGGTGCTTACCACCAATGCCGCGCTCGAACGCCGCTTTAACCTCAGGAAGGACTCCCTGATCGGTAAGGATGTCTCATCGCTGTTCGGGCCGGATGAGGACGCGAGATTTAAAGATATCCTGCTGGAAATCGCCCGGGCACCCGGGCACAGGGAGATCAATGACGTATCCAGAAAGATCGGCGATGAGGTTCAAATATATAACATCGAAGCCTCCCCGCTGCGCGACAGGTTTGGCAAAATATCAGGGAAGATAATCCTTATCGATGACGTTACCGAACGGGCCCAACTGGTCGAGCAGCTCATACGATCGGAGAAGCTAGCCTCGGTCGGCAAGCTTGCGGCGGGCCTCGCACATGAGATCAATAACCCGCTGGGCACGATAATAAACTACGTCCAGACGCTCCTCCTGGACGAGGACGATGCGGAAGCGCGCGAGTATCTTAGGAGCGTTGAAACTGAAACGAGACGCATATCCCACATTGTGAGAGATCTGCTGAATTTTGCAAGGCAGTCACCGCCGCACTATGACGCCGTCGATATTCACAATGTGCTCGATGAGTCGCTGAGGCTCGTCGAATATCAACATTTGCCGGAGACGATTACCATCATTCGCAAATATTACGATTCACCCCTTACCGCACTTGGCGACGCGAATCAATTGAAACAGGCGTTCCTCAACCTTGCCATTAATGCATTTCAAGCGATGCAACACGGGGGGACTCTCGTCGTCACAACAAGCCTGAGTGAAGACGAGGATCATCGCAAGGTTTGCCACATTGCGTTTAGTGATACCGGCACGGGCATCCCCGACGAGCATCTCAGGTATATTTTCGACCCGTTTTTCACTACAAAAGAGGTTGGCCAGGGGACAGGCCTCGGCCTCTTTGTAACCTTCGGCATCGTCCAGGCGCATGGCGGCACCATAAACGTGAATACACGCGTCGGTCACGGGACAACCTTCACTATAATCTTACCAGTAATCCAGTAACCGATTTCGGAAATGTTTTACCGGAATCCACCTTTAACTCAGAATAGTCAAAGATAAATTAAATATCCTTATAAGGCCTTGAAGGCTGAATAATCAGGGATTTCTATCCCCGTTGACGCTTGTTGACTCTTGCCGTGAATCTGATCACCACTTACCCGGCACGAACCTTGCTCTTAAATGTAAATGGTAAATGGAGGTGAAGCCCCTATGGAACTGGCCCGTGCCCAGGCGCCCGGGAAACAGGCGAGACGCTCATTTAAAATGATAAGGGAGGTAAACGTCCTAATCGCCCTTATCGTTCTGAGCACTATAATAGCCGTCTTAAACCCCAGATTCCTGTCACCCTACAATATCCAGATCCTCATCAGGCAGATCGCTCTTTTCGCAGTGATAGCCGTCGGTGAAACGTTCGTCATCATCACGGGGGGCATCGACCTCTCGCCGGGCTCGATGACGGCCCTTTCCGGGATAATCTGCACGCTTGCGATGGCTAACGGGTGGTCCGTAACCCTTGCCATCATAGCTACACTCGCGATGTCCGCTCTGGTCGGATTGGGTCACGGGCTCGCAGTGACTCGCCTCGGAATCCCTCCATTCATAATCACACTCGGCACTTACAGCATAGCACGAGGCGCGGCCGCCGTCATCACGAAAGGTTGGCCTATAGTCAATATACCGGCATCATTTCTCTTCCTGGGCCAGGGCATCATACTCGGCATCCCCGTTCCCGTCATAATAGCTGTGATCGTGGCCGTCTTTGCCACGTATATCCTCCGCTTCAGCGTTATCGGCAGGCATATTTACGCAATTGGCGGGAATATCGAGGCTGCACGACTATCAGGAATAGATGTGAATCGAAGGATCACGTTTTGTTTCATAACAAGCGCGGTCCTGGCTGGCGTCACAGGCATCGTGGTGGCGTCACGCCTTGGCCAGGGCCAACCGGCTGTAGGCACTGAATATGAGCTGATCGCCATAGCTTCCTCCGTCATCGGAGGGACGAGCCTGCAGGGGGGATCCGGCACGGTCCTCGGCGCCTTGATAGGCGCCAGCATTCTAAGTGTTTTAAATAACGGCCTCGTCTTGCTCGAGGTTTCAGCGTACTGGCATCAGATCGCCGTAGGCTGCGTGGTTGTCATAGCCGTGCTATCTGATGTCCTGCAACGAAGGGCGGGGGTGCGAAGGGCCCTAATCGCTAAACTCATAACAACGAGAAATCCGGGAGGAGGTGTGAGCGCTGGGTTAAAGTAGGACTGGTATCCAGACTGAGTTTTAAAAACCTTTATTTCTTTCAAGGAGGGCTGGCTTCAATGAAAAGACTGATTGCTATCTGCTTATTCCTGATGCTTTTGGTTGCCCTCGGAGTGCCCACCATGGCTGCAGAGCAGATAAAGCTCGCAGTTTTAGGTAAGTCCGTCCACCCCTACTGGAGCGAGGTCGAGCTCGGTGTCAAGGCTGCCGCCAAGGCATACGGCATCGACGCCACGTTCTTTGTGCCGCCGCGCGAAGATATAGCTCGACAGGTAACGGCCATGGAGGGGTTTATAGCTCAGGGCGTCAAGGGAATATCATTTGCGGCTTCCGACCCTGACGCCTTGAAGGCCGTAGCAAAGAAGGCGCTCCAGGAGGGCATACCCCTGGTTACCCTTGATACGGACTCTCCGGATAGTGGACGCTATATCTATATAGGAACCGATAACTATTCGGCCGGCAAGGAAGCCGGGGAGCAAATGGTAAAGATCCTCAACGGGAACGGCAAAGTAGCTATCCTCACCGGCTCCCTTACCGCGCGAAACTCTCTCGAACGCATTCAAGGTTTCAAGGATGCCGTTGCGAAGCATCCGGGGATCAAGATCGTCACGATTCAATCCGATAATGAGGACGCCCAGAAAGCTCTGGCCCTCGCGGAATCAGTCCTCCAAACCTACCCTGATTTAAACGCGATCTTCGGTGTGTATGCCTACAACGGCCCCTCGGCTGCGAGCGCTATAAAAACCGCGGGAAAGGCCGGCAAGGTGCATGTGGTTTGTTTTGATACCACCCCTGATATTATAAAATGGATCAAGGAAGGGGTAATCGACGCAACCATCGGGCAGAGGCCATACATGATGGGGTACCTGAGCGTCGCGGTTCTCTACAATATGCACAAAATCGGCGTTAAGAATACGCTCCAGATGCTTCCGAAGACGAACATCGATACCGGCGTGGATGTCGTTACCAGGGCAAACCTCGAGGAATATAAGAAGCTTCTAAAAGACCTGGGGATCCCCGTTAAATGGTAAATCCACCTACACGCTTCGACAGGTTCCAGGCACCGGTGCGGGGATTATACTTGCGGTCCTGCACCGGTGCCCCAATAGATACAACTTCACGGGCCTCACTACTGGTGAGAGAAGGATGGGTAGATGGCTTTATGATGCAACCGGGGGATGGACTAAAGAAAGAGCCTGTCCTCGTGATGAGAGGAATCTCGAAAGTATTTCCAGGCGTTCAGGCCCTGGATGATGTGGAGTTTGAGGTCTTTCCCGGGGAAATTCTCTGCCTGGTGGGCGAGAACGGTGCCGGCAAATCGACGTTAATGAAGGTACTATCCGGGGTGCATGCCAGGGATTCCGGCACCATTATTTTCAACGGCAGGGAAGTGGATTTTAAAACCCCGCAGCAAGCTATTCAAAGCGGAATCACCATGATATACCAGGAGTTCAATCTAGCGCCCAACCTTACCGTTGCCGCCAATATATTCCTGGGTAAGGAGCTCACGAAAGGTCGCCTTCATACCATCGATAACGCCTCCATGGCTCAAAAGACCGGGGCGCTCCTATCACGCCTGGGGGTAAGGGTTAGCCCCAATGCGTTTGTTAAAGATCTGAGCGTCGCTGAACAGCAAATGGTTGAAATAGCAAAGGCTTTATCGCAGGATGCAAAGCTCATTATCATGGATGAACCTACAGCGACCCTGACAAGCAGAGAGACAGAAATTCTGTTTCAAACGATGCGAAGGCTCAGGGACCAGGGGATCGCCATCGTTTTCGTCTCCCACCGGCTTGAGGAGGTATTCATGATAGGTGACAGGATCATCGTAATGCGCGATGGCAAACGCGTAGGAGAGTTGATCCCGTCGAAATCGAGCATAGGAGATGTCGTGAAGCTGATGGTCGGGCGTCCCCTCAAGGAATTCCCGAAACAGGAAGCCAAGATATCCGGCACCGTCCTAGAGGTGAGATATATCACAACCGACCGGATCAAAGACGTCAGCCTCACGTTGAGAAGAGGAGAGATCCTTGGGTTTGCCGGCCTCGTCGGAGCGGGGCGCACGGAGCTCATCCGCGCGATCTTTGGCATTGACCGCAAGATCACCGGCGAAATTTATATAGAGGGCCGCAAGGTAGATATCCGTTCCCCAAAGGATGCCGTAGCCTCAGGCTTGGGGCTCGTCCCTGAAGATAGAAAGTTACAAGGTCTCGTGCTCCAAATGGCTGTCCGGGAGAACATAAGCCTCGCTGGGGTCGAGAGAAATGCCCGCAGCTTTTCGCGGCTCAACTGGCAATGGGAAAGACAGGCTGCCCGGGAGTTTATTGAGAGGCTCAGGATCCAGACCCCGGGGCCCGAGCAGATAACAGCGAACCTGAGCGGCGGGAACCAACAAAAGGTCGTGCTCGCGAAATGGTTGACACTCCATCCCAAGGTCCTGATCCTCGATGAGCCAACCCGTGGGATCGACGTCGGAGCTAAAACCGAGGTGCATTCCCTGATCAGCCGACTGGCCCAGGAAGGGCTGGGCATAATTCTGATCTCATCTGAACTCCCTGAAATCCTCGGTATGAGCGATCGCATTATGGTGATGTCCAATGGACGAATAGTTGCCGAATTTTCCCGGGAAGAAGCGACGCAAGAAAAGATCATGGCCTGCGCGATCTAAGCCAGGGGGAGCGCACCCACCCCCGACCCACCCAGGCGAATACTGAACTATTCAGCCATCTCATGGAGCGATAAGTTGGCCTCGGCCTTGCCGAGCTCGACCTGGGCCCCTGCGACCTCTGATTCAGCAGCGATTACGTCCAGCCTAAGTAGGATATTCATTTCCCCGTTGATTTCTTACAAATCTCCCCGGCGATTAATTGCAATTCCCGCGATGATTAATTACATTTTACCACCGATGTTGACACGTGCACCCCCTCAACTAAAATTTAAGACGCCTTTCGAGAGCTTCCCTTATTCCCTCCCGCAGCTCAGCATCTCCCTTTTGACATAAAGGGCGCTGGGGTTCTATAATCTCGATGGGAACCATGGGGACCCGGTTTCCCGCTCTGACCTATCCTTCTGGCCAGCTAACTATTAAGGACATGATGATGCTACGATAGATGATTACGATAGATAATGCTATGCTACAATAAATGGAAGATTTTAAGGGTAAAGGAGCAGGACTCTTATGCAAATCGGAATTGTGGGACTGCCGATGGCCGGTAAAACTACGGTATTTAACCTACTTACGGGAATGGGGGCGCCAGCGGGCCCGGGGGCCGATTTCCCGGGAAATAGGGACGAGGGCACTATAGGTATGGCCAAGGTGCCGGATGAGAGAATCGACTACCTGCATAATATGTTCAAACCCAGGAAAACCACGTACGCCCAGATTCGCGTAACGGACCTCCCCGGCCTCGTGCGCTCGGCTGGCGTAAAAGGGGATAACGCTCGGGGCCAGGCCAATATGTTTCTCAAATCGATCCAGGGTGTCGATGCTGTAGTTCACGTCATACGGGCTTTCCCTTCGCCAGATATTCCACACATGGATGGCAGCGTGGACCCGGTCCGGGATTTCGATGCCGTGAATATGGAGCTGATTCTATCCGACCTGGAGATAGTTTACAAGACCCTCGAACGAGTAAATGGTGGAGGGGGTGGCGCCGGGCGCGGGCCAGCTGGCCCGCGGAAAAAGATTAAGCTGGAGCCGGGCCAGCTTGAGGCGCTTGAGAAATGCCGGGTTGCGCTAGAAGCCGAAAAGCCGGTCCGGGATGCCTCACTCACCGGCGAAGAGTTTCTCTTGCTGAAGGGCTTTGGATTTCTCACGGCAAAGCCCCTCGTAACCGTAATAAATATGGGCGAGGAACATCTCAAGACGGGCGATTACCCTGGCCGGGCTGAACTCAGACTGCGGGCCGCGAACGCGAGGTCGCCGCTGGTGGAGCTCTCGGCGCGGATCGAGGCCGAGATCGCGAGCCTCGACGATGAAGACGACCAGGCCGCCTTTATGCAGGATTTCGGGATAAGTGAGCCCGGTATTAGGAAACTCGCGCGGGCCTGTTACGACGCCCTCGGACTCATATCATTCTTCACCGTGGGGGAGGATGAGGTCAAGGCATGGACGATAAAGAATGGCACGACGGCAAAAGCGGCGGCTGGCAAGATACATTCAGATATTGAAAAGGGCTTCATCAGGGCCGAGGTGGCTGGCTTCGATGACCTGAAACTCCACGGCTCCATCGCGGCGCTGAAGGAAAAAGGACTCTACCGGCTGGAGGGCAAGGATTATATCGTGGCGGACGGGGACATCATTAGCTTCCGGTTCAACGTATAACCGCGCGGCCGCGCCTTGCGCTCAGCTTAGCGGGCGAGTCTCCCCTGGCCCGCGTCTCCTGAGCGAGCAGGTTACTTGCTAACCTCCACCAGCAGGATGCTCTCGAGATTACAGAGCGGCCCGCCCTATAGCCGCGTCCGCCGGGCGAAAAGAGGCCGTACCTGCCCGGCAGGTATGCCTGATACTTACCGCCATCATCGTGCGGTCTTTTAGCGGAGGGTGGGTCGAAAAGCGACCGCCTTCTGGCGCAAATGGGTCTAAAGTGTATACAGCTCCTCCGCGTTTGTGCGAAGAAGCCTCTTAGCGACATCGAGGGCGGTCTCCATGTCGAAATAACCGCCGGCCGCCTTATCTGCCAGGGCCTGAGCTATCACATGCTTTGCAGCGATTACCGCCCCGAAGCACTCCTCGACGGTCCAAGTATCGCCGCCCCATGAGATCCTATCTATCGTCTGAGCGACCTCCAGCCACTCGCTTAACGCCATTCTCGCCGCGCATGGTGAGATCAGAGGCAACCAAACCAGATCCAGGTAAACATTTTTGTAATTATGAGCGAGGCCCCCGCACTCGTGGAACCAGGGGTAACCCCCGTGGAACAATACAAACTTCGTTTCGGGGTGGCGCTCAATCACGGGAACAAGGTTCATCGGGTTGGAACCCCATATCTTGCCCAGGCCGGTATGGCACTGCAGCGGGAGTCCATACTCTGCGGCCTTTTCGCAGATAAAATGAAAGATATAATCACCAAAAGCCTTCTCATCGCAAGGCGAAATGCTTGCGTCATCCATTTCAAACACCTTCGCAGCCCTGTCGCGGGCTATATAGTCGAAGTCCAGGCCCCTATCGTAGGCCAGGGCCGACTTCAATGCGACAGCGCCGCCCTCCTTGGCCCTTCTGATAGCAAAGTCGACGAAAGCCAGGTAGCTCTCGAAATCCGCAATCTCGACCCCATACCTCCGGGCAAACTGGAAGGGATTGTTGCCGTTATGATCAGCGGCCTTCCTTTTATAGCCAAATAAAAACATGTTAATCCTGAAGGTGGGCGAAAAAACCTCGGGATGCCTGTTATCGCTCCCCGGGTCCCAGTATGCATCCAGGATGGCCCGTCCTATCCGGCACTTCTCCGTGAGCACCTTGAACTTCCAACCAGGATCGGCATGCGCCGCCCTGATACGGGCGGAGATTTCATCCCAGTTGTCCGCCGTGATCTCGCCCTCGAATCCGTAGAGCTGCTGGAGCGAGCGGAGGAGCCAGCGAAAGTATGAATTAACCCGCACCTTCTCGAGAAACCGGGCCCGCGCAGCGCGGTCGCTCCCTTTCAATTCAACTCCACACCAGTCGACATAGCTGTTTTTCAGGACCTTCTCAAGGTCTATGTCCTGGTAGAAATCATCAGGCCTCAAATGCTCATGCGTATCGGTGATCCTCATAGCTTCAGTTTCAAGATTGGCGCTTATTTCACTGAAAGCGTTATAAACCGCGTTATAATCCTTATAATCATGATCCCTATAATCCAATGGTCCTCACCCCACCGCGCTTGCCTACTGCTTACCTCCAGGCGCCTCCCGGCACCATGGCTCCCGGCCCATGACTTCCGGCCCTGTGACTCCCGGCTCCCCGAAGAAGGCCGGCCCTTTCAGGAGGCCGGCCTCATTCAACGGCCTAACTCAACCATCTATGCACATCTATCTATGCGCATCTATCTATCCACATCTATGCATCTATGGAGTCACAATGAGCTTCATGTCGGCCCGGCCGCTCGCCATGAGCTCCAGAGCCGTCGGGAACTCAGGCAGCGGGAATACGCCGCCAATGAGCGGGTCAACCTTGATGTACCCGCTCTCCATCATGCGCAGGGCGGCCAGGTATGTCTTCTTGATGGCAAAGGAGCCTATTATCTCGAGATCTCGCTTGTAGATCTCAAAGGGGCTTATGCTTATCCTTCCCTCCGGAGGGCAGACTCCAAAGATCAACAGCTTGCCGCTATTCTTAACGTACTGAATAGCGTTCTCAACCACCTTGGGCACGCCGGTGGCATCGATAACGAGATCGTAACCACGGGGCTCCACATCCCGCAGGGCCTTTGTGAGATCAGGATCATCCCCCTTGAAGGTGTTGCGCGCACCAAGCGATCTCGCGATCTCGAGCCTGCCGGGCTTCAGGTCCACAACGTCTACCGCCGAGGCCCCTGCCTTGAGGGCCACCTGCAAGTGCAGCAGGCCTATAGGCCCGGAACCAAATATCAAAACCGAATCCCCTATGGACATCCGCGCCCTCTCGTGGCCATAGATCACGCAGGCGAGCGGCTCCACAAAGGCGGCATGTTTTAAGTCCTTGAGCGTGGTTTTAAACAGGTTGGCCTCGGGGACCGCGACGAATTCGGCGAAGGCGCCCGCCACGGTGTTTCCAAGGCCATTCCAGTTCTCACAGTGATTCTGTTTGTTCTGAACGCAGAAATAGCAGTTCTCGCAGAATAGCGACGGATCCACCGCCACGGCATCGCCGGGCTTCACCCTCGTCACCCCGGCGCCAACCTGCTCCACAATGCCCGCGAGCTCGTGCCCGGGGATAATGGGATAGGGGGATATGAATTCCCCCTTAAAAATATGCACATCCGTGCCGCACACCCCGCACGCCTTGACCCGCACGAGCGCCTCATTGGGCTTGGGCATCGGAGTCGGGACTTCCTTCATTTCCAGATCGTTAGGTTTATTTATAACTGCCGCCAGCACAACTATCTCCCCCTGTAATCTTGGTAAAGTATTCATAGCCCGCCCCGATCCCAATCCCCATACCAATTTCCGGTTTCTGACCACCCGCCGGCACCAAGGGACTACGGGACTGCGGGACAGGGTATTCGGGACATCCACGAATTCCGGCGCACCGGGTAATGTTTGCCTCGGCAAAGTTATCCGGGCTTACGGTAACGACCCGTTCTACGGGTTGTCTACGGGTTGACTATAGTCTACGGGTTGACTATAACCTTTATGGCCTCGTTCTTCTTAGTATCCGCCAGATCAAGGGCCTCTTGCGTCCTTTCAAGCGGGAAATGGTGGGTGATCATGCTCTTGAGGTCGATCTTACCCGCTGAGACCATGTCTATTGCCTTCCGGTAGACATTCGCATACCTGAAGATCCCAAGCACATCAAGCTCCTTACTCGATACCTCCACTACATTATAATCCACCATGTCCTTTGCGGAAAGCCCTATAAAGACCACCTTACCGCCCCTCTTCGCGATCTTGGTGGTCATTTGTATCGTCGGGATGGCCCCGGCAGCCTCAAAGACCAGGTCCGCTCCCCCGCCGCCCACAGCGTCGAGCACCTTTTCAATAGCCTGCGTATCCCTGGAATCTATTACAAAGTCAGCCCCAAGCTTTCTCGCCATGTTGAGCCTGAAATCGCTTATATCCAGCACCACTACAGGGCTCGCACCATAGGCCTTCGCCGCCTGCAGCGTCACAAGGCCGATGGGCCCGGCTCCCAGCACCACAGCGCTGAGCCCGGGCTTCACCCCTGCTCGCTCGGATGCATATACCCCCACGGCGAGCGGCTCGATCAGGGCTCCCTCATCAAACGATACATTATCGGGCAGCTTAAATGCAAAGTCCTCGGGGAAGGTCACATACTCCACAAAAGCCCCGTCAACGGGCGGGGTGGCCATGAACACAACATCGGGGCAAAGGTTGTACCTGCCCGTCTTGCAAAATACACATTTCCTGCAGGGAATGCCGGGCTCCAGGCTCACCCTGTCGCCAACCCTCAGGGAACTCACGCCCTCACCGACCTCCGCCACCTCACCCGATGATTCGTGCCCGAGGATGATCGGCTTCTCGACCACATAGGCGCCTATCCTGCCATGCCTGTAATAGTGGATATCAGACCCGCAGACACCCACCGATTTGATACGCACCAGGACCTCACCAGGCCCGGGCGAAGGCCTGTCGAGCTCCTCGATCTTGATCACACCCGGCCGCTCGAGGACGGCGGCTTTCATCTTTCTCTCCATAACTACAATAATAACACCGCAACAGGCATGCCCTATCCCCACGACACTGGCGCCGGCACTGCAAGTTGCGGCTTGCCTCCTTTCTCTCTATATAGTATTCACGAAAAGTATTCACTAAGCACTCAACACGCCAAATAGCCAAGACGGGCAGTAGACATGGTGCCGCCCCATCCCCAATCCACCGGGCTATCCGGGGCATCTGGGTCATCTAAACCATCCAGGCCACCAGGGTCAGCCGGGCTATTTAGGCCATCTAGGTTATCCAGGTTATCCGAGTTATCCAAGCCCTACCACGTCCTACCAGAAACTCTATCATAGCCTACCACCGCAGGCGACTAACGGGGCACCACAACCACCTTTATTGCACCAGATTTATCTTTCTCCGTCAACATCTCAAATCCCTTCTCTATTTCATCAAGGGATATCTCATGAGTTATAACATGGCTAAATAGGAGCTTGTGCGCATCCAGCATCTCGAGGGCGATCTCAAACTCCGGTCTCTGCCTGAAATACCCGTAACTATTGGAGCCTATAATCCGGACCTCCTTGGCCATAACTTCAAATGCCGGTACCAGCTGCAGATCTGTGGCGATTCCGAGCAGCGCCACGCGGCCCAACCTCTCCACGCGCGGGATTAAATCCCTCAGGACCTGGGCACCGCCACCCACACATTGGAAAACTACATCAAACCGCTTCGCACCACCAGCATTGCCGCAAGGCCGGGCTCCGCCGCCATTATCATGGCTTCCAGCGCCTGCCTCACCATAACCTGAGACATCATTAGAAACACCGTCCCGTGAAGAGTCTCTCCTGGAGTTTACCGCGCATACCGCGCCCATGGAGGTAGCCTTCCTCAGATTGCGGTCATGGTGCCCGACGATGGAGATATCACGGACCCGCATGACATTGAGAACGCCGATTATGCATAATGCCACCGGGCCATCGCCATATACGAGGACCCTATCGGATACTCTGACGTCGGTGACATTTACCGCATGCACAGCAACCGCCAGAGGGTCGAGGAGCGATGCCAGGGTGAAGGCAAGTCCCTCGGGGAGGCGGTAAAGCTTATTAACCGGGGCCACGGTGTATTCGGCGAAGCCGCCAGGGTAGGCTATACCAACGTGCTTCAATGATTCACACAGGTAATAGTACCCGGTCCTGCAATAAACGCACTCCCCGCAAGTGGTCAGGGGTTCGATACCAACCCGGTCACCTTCAGCTATAGCCGCCCCGCCCCATCGGCCATCTCCCGCTATCTCAGTGACAACGCCTGCATTCTCATGCCCGAGGATATGGCCTACAGCGTCCGGGAGAACGGGGTGCTCGCCGCGGATAATATGAAGGTCGGACCCACAAATCCCGGCCGCGCCCACCTTCACGCGGGCCCATCCCTCAGGAATCTCAGGAAGGGGGACCTCTCTGATTTCAAAGCGCCCGTTACCTGCGAAAATAGCTGCTTTCAACTCATATACCCCCTCGTCTATCTCCGGCTTCTGGCTCCCTTCTCACTTGATGGCGCCCATGGTGAGCCCTCTCACGAGGTATTTCCTGATTAGAAGCGCAGCCGCCAGTATCGGTACGAATATAAGAGTGCCCATGCTCATTACCTGTCCCCAGAGAATCCCGCGCATCGTCATCAGACGAGCGGCTACGACGGGAAGTGTCTGGCTATCAGCTGCTGTATAGAGCACCGCAAAGGCGTAATCGTTCCATGAGAACATTATCGACAAGATGGCCGTTACAAGCAAGCCCGGAGTTACCAGCGGGAGGGCCACCCGGTAGAAGGCCTGGAATGGACTGCATCCATCAACAAGGGCGGCCTCCTCAACCTCGCGCGGGATCTCCCTGAAGAAGCCCATCATAAGCCATATAGCAAATGGCAGATTGAAGGTCGTGTGCGCCACGATCAATGCCTTGATCGTGTTGAGAATGTGGAGGCTCCGGAAAATGATATAGAGAGGCAAGATTATCGCGGCGATTGGGGCCATACGCGTGGTTATGATCCAGAACGCAATCTGGTTTTTCATCCTCATCCTCCCACGCGCTAATGCATAGCCACCCAATGACCCAAGGACCATCGCGATAAAAGTCGAGGCAAAAGCCGCTACAGCGCTGTTTTTCACATACTTGAGGATACCTTCGTGGAACATGAAAGTATAATTCATTAAAGTGGGTCTAAAGAGGAATTTAGGAGGCATATTAAACATATTCTCCTCTGTCTTAAACGAGGCTAAAACCATCCAGATGATGGGGAGCCAGGTCCAGATCAAAAAAATCGTTATGAATGCAACAAGCGCCACCTGGCCCCAGGCGATGTCGCGCTTTGCCGTTGGCACTCTGCGAGAACCCTCCAAATCTGATCACCCCTTATCTTCCATTGAAAAGAATTTCACAAAGAAGTTACCCAGAATAATGCTGACAACCAACAGGGTAAGTCCGAGGGCGGACGCGTAGCCTATGTTAAACTGCCTAAAGCCCTGCTCAAATATTCTGATCGCCAGGATCTTGGTGGCATCGGCCGGGCCCCCGCTCGTGGTTATCATGATCTGATCATAGAAGCGCACAAGGTCCATCGTCCGGATCAAAAGCGCTACAACCAGCACGGGCTTTAACATCGGAAAGGTTATATATACTAGCCGCTGCCAGTAAGTGGCTCCATCTATGGATGCAGCCTCGTAAACGTCCTGGGGCAAGGCTTGAAGCCCGGCGATGGTTATGAGCGCGATAAGGGGGGTCCACTCCCAGGTGTCCATTATAATGACCGCCGGGAGTGCAGTCCTCAGATCCCCAAAGACGCTGATCCCCCTCAAAAAGCCAAGTTGCCGCAAGAAATATGTAAATATCCCGTAGCTATCATGGAGCAAGAAGCGCCAGAGGAGGCCCACCAGGACCGGCGCCAGAAACATGGGCGCGATTATAAGGGTAGTTATGAGGCCCTGGCCGCGCCCTAGCCGCTCAATAGCTAGAGAAATGCCCACGCCAAGGGTTAGTTGCAGGGCAAGTGCGATGATATAGTATTTTATGGTTACTACCCAGGAAACCCCGACGCCGGGATCAGATAACATACGCAGCCAGTTACCAAACCCTATAAAAGTAGAGGGCTGGCCTGGCAGCATTGAAAACCTCATGAAGCTCATCCAGATCATGTAAAAGAACGGATAAAGGCTAATGATGGCTAACACAACGATGCTGGGCAAAAGCATCCAGGTTTCCGTAGGCACCCTGCCGCTACGGCGGGCTGAAGCTGCGCTCAAATTCATTCCCTCCAAACCAGGTATCAAAATCGGCCGAGCCGCCCCCACGATAAAAAGCCGGCCCTTGCAGGGCCATCGTATGTGCCTATCCGGGAAGGGCACATACGATGGCCCCCATCCTGTAGGCCCGGCACAGATCACTACCCGGGTTTAAGTTGCTGGTTTAAGTTGCTACCGCCTTAAATTACTGTTATCGTTACTTTTTCATCTTAGCCCAGCCGGTTATCTTGTCGATCTGGGCAGCTGCATCCTTCATAGCCTGCTCAGGCGTTTTCTTGCCCGCCAGCATGTAAGACAGCTCGGTGAACACGACTGTATTAACCTCAAGCCATTTGGGAGTCTTGGGGCGCAGGAAGATATTCTCGGGTTTCCAGGCCTCCTGTACGGCTTTTAGAGACTCCATTACAGGATGCTTTTTCTGCTTGATCCACTGCTGGACCTCAGGATCATTATAAACCGAATACCTCGTCGGCGTAGAGCCGCTCAAGAGGAGTTTCTTCTGCACCTCGGGGCTTGTCGCCCATACGATAAATAGCCAAGCAGCTTTCTGCTCCTTCTCGGGGGCGTAGGAGTTAATGGAGATATTCGTTCCCCCCCAGATATTCTTGCTGCCGTTGGGCCCATGAGGCAGGATGGTCCATCCAACCTTTCCGGCGACCTTGGAACGCTTGGGGTCTTCAAACATGGCTGCGAACTCGTGCCACTCAGGGCACATGGCTATCTCGCCGGCAGCGAAGGCTTCAGCGAGGCCGCTCCAATCCCATGATGTGCTGCCTGGATGCGCAATGCTTAACAGCTTCTTGTAGAACTTCGCGGCCTCAATGGCCTGTGGCGAATCGAGGAGGCACTTACCAGGGAGATCGGTGCCATAGGTCGCTACCTTCGGGTTGGAGAAGTAGGACCCGCCAAAGGCAGATAACACGTTGCTGAAGTCACACTGGAGGGAATCATACATCAAGGCCTGGTGCCCGGTGCCGTATTTAACCTCTTTCACATTCTTATTGATCCAGTCGGCGATTTCATAGTACTGTTCCCAGCTGAGATTCGGGCCGGGCGTCCAATCATAGCCCTTATCCTTCTTAAATGCATCGCGATATTTATCGAAGATGTCCTTTCGATAAGCCCATATCATGGTTGGGCAGTCATACGGAATCGCAAGGAGACGGTCAGGGTCGATCATGTAGCCGCCGGCGATTAATTCTGTCTTAATGAAGTCGTTAAGCCCCTTGGGCAAAGCCGGCAGAGTTGGATCATTCATAAATTTTCTCATATCAGCGAAGTGGCCATACAATGGGGCTAATATCTGGTAAGGATCCGCGTAAATCAGCTCTATGTCGCCCGCGCCAGCGGAGAAGTCCATCAGGACCTTGGCAACCACGTCTTCAAGGCGGGTCTGAGTGATTTCCACTTTGATCCCTGTTTTCTTTTCAAACTCACCGATGATCGCTTTGATGGCAGCCGTAGGGGGGGTATCCTCGGATAGTAAATGTAGGGTGATGTTGTCGTTTGCAAACTGGCGCCACTTCTGTTCCTCCGTCATGGCGGCCGCTACGCTCCAGGTAGCAAGCAAGCATACCAGGATTGTAACCGAGAGACAAATATGCCATCGACTTTTCACTCAAGATTCCTCCCTCGCTTGACTACAGTTGGTTTGCTTTATGCAATACAAAAGTAATACCATTCTGTCCTTGGAATATAGTCTTAATCGTCTCACGCCTTACATCTGGATATAGAACGAAGAGGAAAACTTCAGGTTCTTTGCCTCATTGCTTACCCTGTAACCACCCCTTTGCTGGATCATCGTTTCTGTTAGGTCTCTTTACTGGGTCTCCAAGGCCCCTCCTAGCGCCTTAGATACCCTCTCTGCTCGGCCCTGCCGCCCTCTCGGCCGGCGATGATAACCTCGCATCCCTCCTTCTCCACGCCGGCGATCACATTTGGCGGCACCCCGTCATCCGTGATCCATCGCGTAATCGCGGATACGGGGCAGATAAAACATGATAAAACCTTCCCGACCTTGCTCGAATCCGCCACCAGGATGACCTCGCGGCCGGCGTTGGCCATGACCCGTTTGATCGTGGCCTGCTCCATCCTGCCATCAGTAAGGCCATCCTTGACCGAGACCCCGAGAGACGAGAGGAAAACCTTGTCCGGACGCACCTCGGCGATGGTTCTCTCAGCTATCACGCCACTTGATGAGAATGACTCGTCGGTGAACCCGCCCGTAGTGACCACCAGGATCCCGCGCTTACCGCATAACTCGGCCGCGACCTTGATATCGTTAGTGATGACGGTAACGTTATGCCTCCCCTCAAGGTGCCTTGCGATCTGGAGGGTCGTGGTGCCCGAGTCCAGGATGACGGTATCGCCATCCTCGATCATATCGGCCGCCACCATGCCTATGATATCCTTCCTCTCACTGGCAAGGGCCGTGCGCGTATTATAATTTACATACTTGGCCTCCAGCGGGCTCACGGTCATAATCGTGGCGCCTCCATAGACGCGCCTCAAGTAGCCCTTGGATTCCAGGAAGGTTAAATCCCTCCGCAAGGTGTTTGCCGAGACCCCGAGACTCCGCGCCAGTGTAAGAACATCAATCGTGCCCTTTTCCTTTAAAGCTTCCAAGATAGCCAGTTGTCTTTCAAATGGCAACACGGAAAGCTGTCCTACTTTCATCGAATTGTCAATGGCAGCGAATTACCAGTGACAATTTCACTTTACTCTCTCATAGATATAATTCGATATACTTACGAAAATTCCTCCTAGAGTCGACCAAACTTTTTCTTAAACTACAAATAATCACCATCTATCACCACAAGTTCCCCGGAACCCTCGCCAGATCAGTGTGCTATAGATATTTGCCAATTGGTAAGCGTATCAGAATGGCAACAGAGTTGTCATGATAAGGCGGGCAGGTGGCAAACATCTTGCCACTCTTCTGCCGCGAGGTGGTAAGATGCTTAGCACCATCATCGGTGGATCATGGTAGGGTGGTAAAAAAGTTGTCAGAGTAGGCACCGAGGTAGCAAATGACTCGCCACCCCGGCATAAGAAGTGAAAAGATACTTCCCATACTCAACGTGTAGGTGGCAATTAGCTTCCCAGCTTAGCACGCGAAGTGGAAAAATACTTGCCACTAGGGCTCGCTGGGCTCATTGCCCGTATTTCTCAATGTACTGCCGGTGCCCCCGTTCGACCTCCTCAGGAGGTATCTCATCCGGCTGGCCGAGCTGGAGGGCCAGGTGGACGGTGCGGGCTATATCCTCAGCCATCACGGCCGCCTTCAGGGCGGCCGCAGGCGTTGGGCCGACCGTGAAAACACCGTGATTCTTCATGAGGATGGCTGGGCTCTTGCCGATCGACTCGACGATGACCTGGCCGATCTCCTCGCCCCCTATCTTTGCGTAACGGCCAACGGGGATCGGGCCGCCGAACTCGTCAGCCATAGCCGTAAGGTAAACAGGAATCGGCCGGCCAAGGGCGGCAAAGGCCGTAGCGTAGGGCGAATGTGTATGGACAATCCCACCGACCTCCGGCATGTGCCTGTATACATAAAGGTGGGTCGACGTGTCAACAGAGGGCTTGAGACGGCCCTCAATTACTTCGCCATCCAGGTTCACCACAACCATATCCTCGGGTTTCAGGTCCTCATACCTCACCCCGCTCGGTTTGATCACGACATAGCCCGTTTCACGGTCGCGGCCGCTCACGTTGCCGCTTGTCATAGTAACGAGGCCGTTTTTGGGCAGTTCCAGATTCATCCTCCAGACTTCTTCTCGCAGCTTTTCCAGCATCCTGCTACGAACCTCCCTGACTTCTCTTGTATGCTCTGGCACTCGCGATCTCATCCAGGAATCCCAGCAAATCCGCAAAATCCAGGACCGTAAATCTCATCCTCAAGTCTTTCGCATTCGCCAGGGCCTCCCAGACCCAGTCGCTGCTGAAACCTATAGCCTCCGGCGTGGCGGGCGCGCCCGCCTGCTCCAGGGCATCCCTCACCCGATCAGCACCAGGGACGATCTCCCTCAGAGTGTCGCGTATTTCATCCCACCGGGCCAGGACTTCGCGCAGCTTCTTCTCCCTCTCCTCCCAGGGGAGATACTTGCCGGCCGTCTCAATGATAGCCTCCCCGGCCATAGGGCCATAAAAGCGCCGTATCCGCGCCTCTCGCTCCTCCCGCGATGGGTGCCTCCTTTTCAGGTCGGCAAGATCGATCCCCCGGGGATCGCGCCCCAGGATATCGTCGTAAACCCCGGCAATGAGGATTGTGGCCACGCCTACCTTAGTGCCGTGGAAGGGCTGGGGCCGCCCCTCACGAAGGCTCTTCAGCTCCCAGTAATGTGAAAGATGGTGCTCCGCGCCCGAAGCGGGACGCGAGTTGCCCACCATGAGCATGGCGATCCCCGACCATATCAGCCCCTCGGTCAAGCTCTTGATGGCACCCTTGGTGTGCGTCCCAATCTCAGAACCCCTCTCCATACATTCAAGGGCAATGGACCTGGCAAGGTCCGCTGCGAGTTCACAGTAATACTCACCATTGACCAGCCTTGCCAGAACCCAATCCGCACCTGCCATGAGTTTCCCGAGCAGGTCGCCGAATCCGGCCGCCACCATATTAGAGGGCGCCCGCGAAAGGACGCCAAGATCGGCAAAAACCGCCAGCGGGGGAGCTGCCGGCAAGGTCCTCTTGAAGCCGCCTAGAAGGAGCGCGGCTACCGACGAAGTATAGCCATCCATCGATGGGGCCGTAGGGACGCTGATATACGGGCAGCCGGCTTTGAAGCTGGCATACTTCACGATATCATTGATAGTTCCCGAACCGACCGCAACGGCAAACGTCTTACGGACCGCGGCCGATCCCGCCACCCCGGCTGCCGGTTCGGGCGACTTAGACAACGCCACGTCAGATTCAGACCCAGAACCCGAAAGCCGGGCGAGGACGCTTCCTATCGCCTCCTCATCCGCCTCGAGTACGCCCTGGACACAACGCCCATTCCCACCATCTTCACCGAGGACGAGGACCTCGACGTCGCAACCGGCGCCCTCGAGGGCGCTCCTTGCGGCATCCCCTGCGGCCGCGTATGTATTCCGGTCCGCCACAAGGACCGCCCTCGAACCACCCGCCGTGATCCCGGGGCCAGGGCGGGCAACAAACTCGCTCCTGGCGAACTCGCGCATGCGGGCCATCGCGTCATCCCCTACAACCACCTGGCGTATGGGCACGTGGTGCTCCCTACCGCAGGTGCAGCGAAATGACCTGCCTAAAAGGTCCATGTCCATATGTCCCAGTTCCATCTATTCGTTCCATACCTCTCATGTCTCTGAATTCGACCGCCGAATCCGTGTCGCCCAATGGATCGACGAGTAACTGAATCGAGTGAATCGACGATTAAACGGACCCGCGGGCCATGCCAGCCTCTTGAATCTCACCCCACGACCTCGGCCTTTATCGCCTTCAGGACCTTCATGACATCATTGGCTCCCCGCCCGAAATAATCATGGAGCTTGCGGTACTCAGCAAAGAGCTTCTGATATACCTCGTGATTTGCCATATCAGGCTTGAAGACCCCATCCTTCAAATGGGCCATGTACCTCGCAGCATCCACTATATCATCGTAGCCCCCTGCGGCCTCGCCCGCCGCCACGGCTCCAAACATGGCCGCGCCTAGAGCAGGGGTCTGGGATGACGCGGATACCTTGATCTCCTTGCCCGTAACATCTGCATAGATGTGCATGAGGAGCTTATTCTTCTCAGGCAACCCGCCGCACGCGTAGAGCTCCTTTATCGGCAAGCCCTTTTCCTCGAAAGCCCTTATTATCGTCGCCGTCCCAAACGCCGTGGCCTCGATCAGGGCCCGGTATATCTCCTCGGGCTTCGTCGCAAGCGTGCACCCGATAAGCAGCCCCGTCAGGTCGGCGTCAACGAGAATCGATCTATTCCCATTCCACCAGTCCAGCGCCATGACCCCGCTCTCACCTGGGCGGAGCGCCCTGGCCTTCTCCTCGAATAGCTCGTGGATGTTCATGCCGCGAGCGCGGGCCTCCTGCTCATACCGCTCGGGCACGCAATTTTCGATGAACCAGGCGAAGATGTCACCGACTGCCGACTGGCCGGCTTCATATCCGTAGAATCCGGGCAGGATGCCGTCCTCGACCACCCCGCACATGCCCTCGACGATCTTGAGTTCCTCCCCCACGACCATATGGCAGATGGAGGTCCCCATGACCATAACCATCTTATTGGGTTCGACCACTGTCGCTGCCGGGACCGCCACATGCGCATCAACATTAGCCACCGCAACCGCGGTCCCGGGGATAAGCCCCGTCATCTGGGCCATCCTGGGGGTTATGCCCCCCGCCCTGGTCCCCAGCGGCAGGATCGTGCGGGACATCTTCTCGTCTATAACATGCTCAAGCCTCGGGTCCAGGGCCTTGAAAAAGTCATTGCCCGGGAACCCTTCCCCCTTGCTCCATATCGCCTTATAGCCCGCAGTGCACGAGTTGCGCGTCTCAACCCCGGTGAGCTGCCAGACCACCCAGTCAGCAGCCTCGATGAAACGGTCCGCAGCCTGGTATATTTCAGGTGCCTCATCTAATATCTGCCATACCTTCGGGAAGAACCATTCAGAGGATATCTTGCCGCCGTAGCGGGCGAGGAACCCCTCCCCCCGCTCGCGGGCTATGGCGTTCAGCTTGTTGGCCTCTGGCTGGGCCGCGTGGTGCTTCCATAGCTTGACCCATGCATGGGGGTTGCTCTTGAACCGCTCGTCAAAGCATAGCGGCGTCCCATCCTTGTAAGCGGGAAGCATGGTGCAGGAGGTGAAGTCAATGCCAACCCCGATGACATCGCGGGGATCAACACCGGCCTCCTTGAGGACCGCGGGTATGGTAACCTCGAATGTCCTCAAATAATCCGCGGGGTCCTGCAGGGCGAAATCCGGGGGAAGCTTGGTTTTGCCGTCCGGCAGGATCTCATCGATCACGCCGTTTGAGTATTTGTAGACAGCCGTCGCAATCTCCTGGCCGGTCGCGACATCCACAAGGACCGCCCGGCCCGATTCCGTCCCGAAATCTACGCCAATGGAATACTTGCTCAAAGCCTTCACCCCACCGTCAAAAAATGATCATAACCACTATATTCAAAACATACTTCGCCATGAGTCTCCCAATTCCTCTAGCCCAGGTTCATCCTGGCTGGGATATTCGCGATGTAGGCCTGAGGCCTAGCGGGGGCATCTGTCCCGCCAGACCTCCATTTCGCCCTCCTCCGTTTCGCCCTCTTCCGTTAGTTGAGGAATCGTCCCGCGATCTTTGCCTCCTCCCTCAGGAACCGGAGCCCGTAGGCGAGCTCTGCATCGAGCTTTTCTGCGGGAATCCTGCCCTGCCGTGCATCATAGGGCGAAGCCCCCCTGGGCAGCGGCTCGCACGAGATTCCACCCTCGTAATCGATCTCCATGAGCGATCTCAGAATCTCCCTCCATGGCATGGTCCCCATGCCGGGGGCCTCCCGCGTATTGTCCGCGACATGCAGGTGCTGGAGCCAGTAACGGCCAGCCCTGCGAATCGCCGCCGGGATCCCATCCCCCTCCTCGATCTGCATGTGGAAGGTATCCCCCATCGTCCTGATCGCGGGGGAGTTGATCTCCTTCGCCATCCTGATTGCATCACCGATCGAGTAAACCACGCCGACTTCATAGCGGTTGATCGGCTCAATGGTAAGAAGTATCCCGGCCTGCTCGGCGTAGGCCGCTGCGCTGGCAAGCGCCTCCACTGCGCGCCTCCAATCCTCTTCCCTTGAAACAAAATAGGCCGGCTGCCCAACGAGCCCGGGAACAACCAGCACGCTGCGGCCGCCGACACCACAGGCAAGGTCCACGCACGCCTTGACGTAATCGACCGCCTTTGCCCGCTCGGCGGCGTCGGGATGGCAGAGAGCCCTCAAGTCCGACGGGTCGGGACCGGGATGCATCCCGCATATCGACTGGACCCTCAGCCCCAAATCGCCCATGATCTTGTTGACCTCATCCACCCGGTAGATCTCGGGCTCCCCTACAAGCTCGATACCATCGAAGCCGATCCGGGCCACCCTCGCCGCGACCTCGCTCAGGCTGCAATTCCCGAATATCCAGTTGTTTACGTAGATCCCGATATTCTTCATCCGCCCAACACCCCCGTTATTAATGTCATATAAAGGTTATATATGGCCGGTATGAAGCTTAGCTGGTATCCAGCTGCGGTCGTAGCTAAAGTTGTAACTACAGCTATAGTTGTGGCTGCATTGCATATCATAAGCGCATATTGCATATCATAAGTGCATATAGAAAAGCTGAGCCTGGCGATTTGTCAGACCCAGCAATCCCACCCATCCTTACACCCCAGCCCGTGAAGGCATATCAGGGTTGCCCGGGCCGAAATGCTTCAGCATGACCAGCTCCTCGCAGTCGCTGGCGTTTGCTATTCTCACCCCTGCCTGCGCTGCCTCGACCGTTACGAAGAGCTCGTCATTGGTGAGCTCCCCGAACCTGATCAGCGCTGGGGTTTCGACCTTCATCTTACCCACGGTGCCATGGCCCTGGAGCATTATAAGCCCGTATGCCGCGCTATCCTTTATTACAACACTCCTGCCGGGAAGCACGGTCAACTCCTTCGCGCTGAAGTATTCGGAGCCATACGAAACCCAGTACTCCGTATACCCCTGCCCCCTCATCTCCTCGACAGGCTTGACGGGTAGAGGCTCCCTGTAGTGCTTCCTCGAGAAGTCCGGGTCGACATTGCCCTCCCAGTCGAGCATGCCCACGATATAATCGAGGTCGTGCGCAAGCTCAGGCGGGACGTCCTTGACAAGGAGGTCCCACGCCACCGGCCTGCCCTCTACAAGGGACTGGAACATCCCAAAAACATCGCTCGCCCGCTGGGGCTCATATGTAACCAGCGAGCCAGGAGCATGCAGAATCCCGGCGGGCACGGACCAACCCGTCCCGGGTTTGAGCCTGTATGCCTGGGAGTGATATAGGATTCCGTTATCCCCTTCATTCCACCTCTTGAGGCACTTTATTATATCATCCTTGGTCGTCTCGGGCCGGAGGCCAAAGAATGTATACGGGAAGTTGTTCCCGGTGAAATTGAGCTGCCTCGGGAAGTAATACGACTCGGGCTTGCCCTGCCGGCCGACCCTGGCCGCATGCTCATCCATCTGGTGCATGTGGTGCGGGATGGGTCCCATATTATCAAAGAACTTGGCGAGCACCTGCCACCCACCGTGTTTCTCCATGATATCCTTGCCCAGGAACCTGTCCCCCAGGAGGTCGATGGCCTCCTTCAAGAGGATCTTCCTGGCAGCCCCGGCAGCGCCCTCGACCCGGGTCCCGGCCCCGACCCCGCTGGCAACACCATCCCCGGCCCCGATCACGATGTAGCTCAACCCCTCGTCCTCGGGGGTTCCCGGCCCGTTATCCGCCTTGGTCGTTGACGCAAGCCACCTCTCGTCTATCCCGCCCCTGTGGGCGCCGAGCGCATAGAGGTCCTTCGGGTCCAGCTTGAGCCTCCCCCCGGGCATCATAAACGAGCGCGGCACCCAGGCCGGCGCGAGGCGAACCACCCCGCCGCCTGCATCGAGGGCGTTTTCAAGAAGCTTAACTTTTTCAGTGGTGTTCATGATCCATTTCCCCTTTGCCACAAGGTTGTTATACCAAATTGCACTAGAATTGTATAATGCTATTATATCATGTCGCCATTACCGAAGTCTATGCTATAGCCAGCATCCCATCAACATCATGCTATAAACATCACGCCCCAACCATCATCGCGCCACAATCATAACACAGGGCGGGTACGCCCGCCCTGCAATCGAACACTTACTACCCGAATTCCGCCCCTGAAATCTGGACTCGACGCCGGATATCCTGAAGTCCGGAGCTAAAATGCCCGGCTCGACCCAGCCCCACCTATTTCAGGCGCTTTTCAGCGTCATCGAGGTTGGCTTTGGTTATCACTTTGGGCTGGATCCATATTGTCTTGGATGAAGGGGCCTTCCCGGTTCTCAGGTACTCAACCAGAATATCAAGCGCCGTAGCTGCCTGCTTCCCGGGGAACTGCTCGATTGTGCCGTTCAGCGTCCCATCCTCGACGGCATTAAGCGCATCCTCAATGGCATCGAAGCCCATGGTTATTACCTTCTTGCCGCCCGCTCGCGCCTTCAACGCCTCGAGGGCGCCAAGAATCATGTCATCGTTATGCGCAAACACGGCATCGAAGTCCTTGCCGCTCTGGATGATGTTCTCCATCAGGTTCATCCCGTCGGCCCTGCGGAAGTCTGCAGGCTGTCTGAAGACGACCTTGATATTGGGGAACTCATTCTTGAGCACTTCATTGAACCCCTTACCGCGATCCCTGGCCGGCGAAGAGCCCGGCGTGCCCTCGATCTCCACTACATTCCCCTTCCCGTTCAGCAGCTTTCCTATGTACCTGGCCGCCTGGCGTCCACCCTCGACATTATCGGCGCCCACATGGACCAGGATATCAAGGCCGGACCCCTCGATGCGACGGTCGACGGTAGCGACGGGTATCTTTGCCCTGTTAAGGTCCTCCACGGCGGGGATCAGGGCCTTGACTTCTATTGGAACCAGAAGGACTGCATCTACCTTCTTAACTATGAGGTCTTCGATATCAGACATCTGCTTTGATGTCTTATTCTCGGCGTCCACGGTGATTATCTTCACATTTCCGAGCTTCCTCGCCTCAGCCTCGACGGCTCCCTTCAGAAAGCTAAACCAGGTGAAGCTCAGGCTGGGTACAGACAAACCTATGGTAAGTTCCTTGGGTGCCGCCAAACTCCCGGTGCCGAGGAGACCTACGAAGAGAACCCCAATAACCAGAGCGAGCATTATCCTTCTTACCATTGTTATAAACCTCCCATCTCAATAATACATGGATTTTGAAGGCGTCGGCATATCCTAGTCCACTGCAAACCAACCTCACGCAAGACCGCTATGTCTCACTTGGAACCCGAACCCTGCTTAGAATCCTAACGTTAAGGTGTTAGCACTGTATCGCTATTGCGGCATCACCCCCCTTTCGCTGGCCGTTCCCTGTCCCACCGTTGTAGTCCCGCAGGCCTAATGTTAATGCGGACACCCGGACCCATCCGGCGACCTCTTCACCTGCGCCTCCGCAACTGGTCGAATATAACCGCTGCGACGATGATGAGGCCCTTGACAATCTGCTGGTAGAATGATGAGACGTTGAGCAGGTTGAGGCCGTTATTGAGAACCCCGATGAGCAGGGACCCTATTACTGTGCCAAAGATGCCGCCTTCCCCGCCCATGAGGCTGGTCCCCCCGATAACCACCGACGCGATGACGTCGAGCTCCTGCCCGACGCCAGCAACCGGCTCCCCGGAATTCAACCTCGACGTGAGGATGACCCCTGAGAGCCCCGCCGTAAGGCTCGAAATCCCATATACAATTATCTTAGTTTTCTCGACCAGGACACCTGAAAGCCGGGCTGCCTCCTGGTTGCCGCCAATGGCATAGACATGGCGCCCGAACCTCGTCTGGCTGAGAACAATGCTCCCGGCTATCGCCACCAGCGCATAGATTATGACGGGAATGGGTATCTGGCCTATAAGCCCCCCGCCTATGAAGCGAAATTCCCTCGTAAGGCCACTAATAGGGTAGCCCTTGCTGTAAACAAGCGTCGCGCCACGGGCCACGCTCATCACGCCGAGCGTCACGATGAACGGGGCGACATGGCATTTTGTTATGACTAATCCGACGAGAATGCCCAGCAACCCGGTGACAATAAGAGGCACCAGGACGGAGACGAAGACGCCGGCCTCATGGACCACCTGCATACCAGCTGCCAGGATCCCGGCGAGGGCCAGAACCGACCCAACGGATAGATCGATGCCTCCTGTCAGAATTACAAAGGTTGCGCCGATGGCCATTATCCCCGTGATCGAGACCTGGCGCAATACATTCAGGATATTTGCCACCGAAAGAAAGTTCGGGCAGAGCATTGCGAGAATGGCGCAAATGACAAGGAATCCGAATAAGATCGCGTATCTCTCCGCCAGTATGCGCCAGAAAGAGACCTTGCCTCCAGGGCTCTCGGAGACCCAAAGGCCGCCCTCATGTTTCGCGGTTTCTGCGGCGGTCCTAGCGTCCAACGTCATCAAGCAGCACCTCCAAACGCCAAATTAAGCACCTTTTCCTGGGTGGCTTCATCATGCCGGAGCTCGCCCGCGATCCTCCCATGATGCATGACCAGCAGCCTGTCGCTGATGCCGAGGATCTCCGGCAGATCTGAAGAAATGACGATGATCCCGACTCCATCCTTTACAAGCTCATTCATGAGCTTATATATCTCCAATTTAGCCCCGACATCTATGCCCCTTGTCGGCTCATCAAAGATGAAGATCCTGCAACCCCTTAAGAACCATTTGGCGAAGACGACTTTTTGCTGATTGCCCCCGGATAGGTTCCTCACCTTTTGCTCCACGCTTGGCGTCTTTATCCCGAGACGCTCAACCATATCCACAGCAGACTTGTGCTCGACGAGCCTGCGAATGAAACCCCATTTTGAGATGCGTTCCAGGATGGGGAGGGAGATATTGCCTCTAACATCGAGCGGGAGGATTAAACCCTGGAGCTTCCTTTCCTCGGGGAGGAGACCGATCCCGATGCGAATTGCGTCGAAAGGTGATTTTATGTCGACCTTCTCGCCAAACACGTAAATCTCGCCGGAATCCTTCCCATCGGCACCGACGATCGACCTCATGATCTCGCTGCGCCCGGCGCCCACAAGCCCCGCAATACCCAGGACCTCCCCGGCATAGAGCGAGAAGCTCACATCCCGGAAATACGGTTCATGAGTTAGCCCCTCAACCCGCAATATCTCCTCGCCCCGTGGGACTCTCTCCCTCGGGTACTTCTCCTTCAGATCCCGGCCGACCATGGATTTTATGATATGATCGACATCGACTTCATTAACGGGCCAAGTCCCCATACGCCTGCCATCCCGCAAGACCGTGACCCTATCTGCGATCTGAAATATCTCCTCCAGCCGGTGCGATATGTATATTATGGTGACGCCACTCGCCTTCAGCCTCTCAATCACGCTGAAAAGAATCTTTATCTCGTTTTGCGTGAGGCTCGCCGTCGGCTCATCCATGATTATAATATCCGCATTAAACGAGAGCGCCTTGGCGATCGCCACCATCTGCTGCTGAGCCGCGCTCAGCCTTCGCACGGGGACATGTAACGGCAAATCCATGCCAAAGGAAGCCATCAAGGCCTGGGCCTTTCCCCTCATCTCTTCCCAATCAACAAAGCCCAGAGCTCTCGCTGGCTCGCGTCCCACAAAGATATTCTCGGGTATTGTCATATAGGGTATGAGGTCAAGCTCCTGGTAGATCACGCTGATCCCGAGCTGCTGAGCCTGCACGGGCGTGTTGATCTCAACCCTTTTACCCCGGAGGAGTATTTCCCCCTCATCGGGGCGGTAGGCCCCTGACAGGATCTTTATCAAAGTTGATTTACCCGCGCCGTTTTCTCCTACAAGGGCATGCACTTCCCCCTTCCGGGCTTCGAATGTTACATCATCGAGCGCCTTGACGCCGGGGAACGTCTTGGAGATATTACTCATTACAAGAAAGGCCCCTGCTTCACCCATATAATACACCTCCCCAACCACGCCGTCGTGCCACCATGCTATCATGCTATCACGCGTCCATCTTCCCGCCTCCCGACCCGACCCACCCAGACTTGTGCCACGGGCGGCCGTCGAGCGGCTCAATTCGCCTCCCCATTCTCCCTCAGGAATAGCTCTAATTCGTCTTCGGCGTTTACATCCGTGGATTTCCTCACGATAAGCCTTGGTGCGAGGACTATATGCTTGCTCCTGGCCCTGGGGTTCTTGATTGACCGCATCAGCAGCTGCATGGCCTGTGCACCTATCTCATGCGACGGCTGGGATACCGTGGATAACCCCGGTGTGATCTGCGAAGCGAGCGGTATATCATCAAACCCTATTACCGCGACATCCTCCGGGATTCGAAGCCTTCGCTTCTTTACGATCCTGAGCGCACCTATCGCCATAAGGTCATTGGCCGCAAAAATAGCCGCCGGGGGGCTGGGGGAGTCCAGCAACCGTATCGTGGCAAGGCACCCGCCCCCTATCTTCAGATCACCATTTTGGATGATATCGTCATCCCTTTTGATGCCTGACTCCTCCAGCGCCTTTAAATATCCATTCAGGCGATCCCTAAAAATTTGTATATCAGGCGGTCCTCCGATAAAGGCTATCCGACGCTTGCCGAGGGAAATCAGGTGCATTGTCGCCTCATAGGCTCCCCGAAAGTTATCTACGATAACCGAGCTCAGAGATAGCGCCTCGAGTTTCCGGTCGATCAAAACAACAGGCAGCGACCTTGCGAGCTCTACTATGCGCTTCTCCACCTCCCTACCCCCGCTCACCGAGGAGAAAATCATGCCATCTATCCACCTGTTGCCCAGGGCCTTGATATACTCGAGCTCTTTCTCCCTATTCTCATCGGTGTTACCCAGGATGATGTTGTAGCCGTATCCCTTCGCAGTATCCTCCAACCCGCGGACGACCTCGGGGAAAAAGGGGTTGGTTATATCCGGCAGCAACACAGCAATCAGCCGGGTCTTTTTATTACGGAGACTCTGAGCTAGAGGATTCGGGCGATAATTGAGCCGCTCAACGGCCTTCAACACGGCCTCCCGCGTCTCCTGTTTCACCTGGCCAGTGCCATTTAATACGCGAGAAACCGTGCTCGGCGATACCTTTGCTAGCTCGGCAACTTCCTTGATGACCGGCATCGAAGCTTTCCGATCCTTTCGATAATATTTATAAACAACATATCTAGTCTTACCACGTCTTGCCCGTCTAAAGTGCATTTGAAGCGAGCGGTATATTTTTAAAGCAAGCAATAAGCGTTAGATATTGCAACTGTAAGGTATTGTTTTATCTATAACGGTATCGATTTCTGCAATGGATTTCTGAAATCGATTCCTCAAAATATATTTCTACGGGAAAGTCAAAAATCCTTCTTTAGATATTACAATTTTTCTTGCTATATAACTATATAATAAAGGAGAGAATGAGTAAGGCTAAAATGCGGGAAGAATAGACAGTAGCAGTAGCGTAGCTCTACCATCTAACATAAATACAATATGGCAATATCAGACGCTACCTGCCTCTTCAACAAACGAGAGAATCCCTCGGGCCAAAACTGGAGCTTCTCTAGCATTTTTCCAAATATAAGCTATCTGGCAAGGAACCGGGCAGGGTATCGAGGTAATACGTGGGGATAATGCTATAGTCAGCGATTAATAGCACAGTCGAACCATACTTAATATCCAATAAGATATACTTAGTAGGACCTATTGACAAATTACTTGGTGATATCTATGATATACTTACTAAGGCAGATAGCGTAGGTGAATCTATGTGATTAGTGCTACGATAAAAGTTTCCAGTAAGAGGCAAATCACCGTCCCTTCAAAGATCGCGAAAGCTCTAAAGATCGAGCCTGGTTCCCAATTGCTCCTAGAATTAAAAGGGAACAAGGTTATACTTACACCAAAGCCCACAAGCTATACAGAAAGGTTCTCGGGCGTACTTCATAGCATTTACGGGGACGAGAAAGAGATAAAGGAGTATGTTCAGGAGGAACGGACCTCGTGGGAGCGGTAGACGCATTCAGAAAAAGTCTTGAGAATGTTAAATCGATATTGATCGATACAAACATAGTCATCTATTTCCTTGATGGTACACCGAGATACGCATCCTTAGTGAGAGCTCTATTTGAGGATGCAGAGCAAGGGCATATACGGCTGGGCATATCTACCATAACAGAGCTGGAACTGTTAGTCAAACCCATTCGTAAGTCTGAGGCAAATGCCATAGATGAAATTGAATTCTTCTTGGATGGATTCCCCAATCTCGAGATTATCCCTGTAACCCGAGAAATCGCATGGAAGGCGGCTCACATACGGGCAGGGATAAATCTTGGAGTCCCTGACGCCATTCTCATTGCTACCGCATCCCAAATGGGATTCGACGTCATTCTTGGAAATGATAAAGAATGCTCCCGAAAAGTAAAAGATCCTCCTTATCTTTATCTTGACGGATTTCTCGAGAAACAAGCCTGATGGAGATGATGGGCACAAAACAAGGAGAGAAATCCCCTGACCCTTCTCGTTTATGAAGGGGATAGGGTTCTCCCCTAGAAGGCTGAATCCCGGGGGGTCTAAAATCAGTAACCCTCGTTTGATGTTCCCATCCTGAACGCGTCCTCTATGCTAACGATATCGGTGCTTGCACCGCAGACGGGACAGACAATTGACCCCGCATCCGACAATCCGCCAATTCCTATGAAGTTGCCGCACTGCGGGCACTTTATGCTTTCTTCGGCATTGTCGGGCATAACCGGGCTGCTATGCAGGTCATCCATTTCCATCTCTCCTTCTCTCCTTCCGTGAACCCCAATTTTCACCGGAAACTTTATTATTTTTATTTAGAGTTATTATGCCCCTTATCATGCCCGCAATGCGCAATGCGCGAACCCCCGCCCCCCTAATATGCAGCAAACCTCCAATACACAGCCCGTGAATGGGGAATGGCGAATGGCGGGGGGGGGGGTTAACCATCAGCAGCGATAAGCGCCGCTCCCAGTGCCCCTACAATCTGAGGCTCTTCCGGCCTGCTTATCTTGACGCCAAGCCTCTCCTCGAGGCTCCTGACCACGCCATCGTTCTTGGCGACGCCCCCCGTCATTGTAATACTATCCTCGAGGCCGACCCGCTCGGCCATGCCCGCCACCCGCTCCGAGACCGCATCGTGCAGCCCTCGAATGATATCCTCTTTCGGGCGACCCTCCGCTATGAGTGAAATCACTTCGGACTCCGCGAAAACCGTGCACATGCTGCTGATGGCCAGCCGCTCCCGGGCGAGGCCCGAGAGCCTCCCCATATCCTCCAGGTTGACCTCGAGCGCCCTCGCCATTACCTCCAGGAATCGCCCTGTCCCGGCCGCGCACTTATCATTCATCACGAAATCAACCACCCTGCCGTCCTTGCCGATACGAATAACCTTGCTGTCCTGGCCCCCTATATCTATGACCGTCCGGGTCCGCGGGAATAGATGGTATGCCCCCCTGGCGTGGCAGGTAATCTCGGTGACCTTCCTGTCAGCGAAAGGGACGGCGATCCGGCCATAACCCGTTGCTACAACCCTTCCAACTTTCCCCACATCCACCCCCGCCCTGCGGGCGGCCTCAGCCAGCACTCGCTCCGCGACATCCCTGCTGCTGGCCCCCGTAGGCATGATGCTATACCCCAGGATCTGCCCACGATCTACATTCAAAAGGACCGCCTTGGCTGAAAGCGACCCGATGTCAACCCCGGCAGCTATCACGTCTGCGTCACCCCTCTATTGTTCTGTAGCTTCTCTGAAACATCGCCAAGTCAGCGCGGGCATAGGTTTTGCCACTTATGGAACTCACTTCATGGGGCGTGATTGGATCCTTATAGCATCACTATAGCATTTCTACGGCATATCTATGGCATATCTATAGCATCTCCAGGAAGCCTTCTATGCGGGTCATTACCTGCCCTTCCGAGTAGTTCCTCCCATCCACGCAATCGCCGTCGAGGACGAGCATTGGTATACCCCGCGCCTTCAGGGCCTCCTTGATGGCCCAGACACCGCCGGTCGCCTGCCTGCACCCCCAGTGGGAGAAGTGAATCACGCCATCGATCGAATACTCATCGACGGCCTGGAGGGCCGCATCGATCCTTCGTTCGATCCGGCCATACCCGAAATGCGACAAAGCCTTGCGCGCAAGGCTCTCAAATGGTCTCTCAGGATCCATCTCATCCCAGTAGATGCGACTGAACTCATCAAACACGATCCGCGCCCCGAGCTCGACTTCCATCTTCCTCCACAGCCCGTTAGGGTAAAATGGCTTGAGATGCATCCACAGCAGCCGGTGCCTCTCCGGCGCGCCTTCACCATCGCCATCACCCTGGGCGATACGCCCCTTCCCGGCCCACCCCTGCCGCGCCTCAGCCCGCCCCTCGGCCCGCGCCAGGACCTCTTCATAAAGGCGCTTATAAATCCTGACCACATCCCTCGTCCCGAAGCCCCAGAAGAGCGCGGCCACAAAACCCAAGACCTCCGCGCCCAACACGGGACAGGGCTTTCGCTTCTTGAGCTTGTTGACTTCAATTGCATAATGCCTGGCCTCGTTGGAGAATTCAATAGCCCTCGCGAAGCGGCTCATATCGACCCGCCGGTTGAAGCGATGTGCAAGGGCGTATGCCAGGGCCTCCAGCTGCCTGGCGTAGTATTCGAGTGCATCCCTGAATGCTCCCCCACCATCTTCCGTATCTTCCGCACCTTCTGCATCTCCTGCATGTCCAGCATCTCTCGTATCTCTCGCATCCCCCGCCCCGCCGCCTGTCACCCATGGGGTATCTATCAGGTAAAACTCCGCGCCCAGCGCCCGGGCAAGGTTACCAAAAAGCTTTGGGGCCCCGTCGCACAGGTGGGAGGCGGCAACGAGTGCATCAGGGCGAGGCAGGTAGCCCTCGAGAGCCGCGCCCGCGGCGCAGCGGTGAAAGGAGCAGCTGTCCCTGGCGTACCAGTGGTCTTCGGCGATATTGAGCATTTTCCCAGATAGACCTATGGAAGCAATCGCGGCCGAGGCTATTTCCGGAGAAAAGGGGACAAGATCCAGGGCGTAGAGGAGCTCTGTGGGCGCAAAGGCGCTGGTCCAGATTACAGGCCGCCTCCGCCCCAACCCGCTCACCCTCCCCCTGCCAAAGGCCATCCCCACCTGCCCCAGGCCAAACTCAGCCAGGAGGCTTGCGGCCTCGAGGGAATGGCGAGATAAACCGAATACCCTGCGCAAAGCAAGCCCCCACCTCATAACCTCATATGTAAGCGCGGATGTCGCGGCCCGCCGGAAGGCCCTTTCCGGAAGCTTCCAACGCTCCTCACACTTCCTACGCCCCCCGCGCTTCCCACCAGGCTCTGCCATTGGTTCTCCCATCCATTCTGCCATCCACCCCACCTGCCTCAAGAAACGCTGCCGATCATTTCCATTCCATAGTCGGTCATTTCCATATTCGGTCATTTAGCCGGTCATTTCAACAAAGGCCTCAACTGATCATCTCCACAAAGGCCTCAACACGCGTCCGGGCCTGCCCCGCCCCGCCGGCGGTGTAATCCCCCTCCAGGAGCAGCACAGGGATTCCTCTCTCCTCGAACCTACGTCTCAAACCGATATGGTCGTAGAGATAGGGATCGCAAAACTTGAGCCCATAGAATATAATCCCCTTTGCATCGAATTCGCGCACCAGATCGTAAACATGTTCAAACCTCGACGACGCGTGATACATCCGGGCGCACGGGGGCTTGTTCAGGTATCTCCTCGCTATGGCGCGGACGAAATTCCCGCTCCGCTCCGCCTCATCGAGGTCCACCTGGCCGTCGAAATACCTCATGCCCGTACATAAATCATCGGCCACCACCCTCGCACCGGCATCCTCAATGATCTCGATTACAGGCGCGTCGCACACGCTGCCTGCCACGAGGACCCCTGGGCGGGGGGTGCTTTGGCCGGGGGTGACGCTTTGAGGATGAAGATAAGGATAAGAAAGCCGGGCAAGTATACGCCTAAGGGCGGCGTTGAATCTTGATTTTGGATATGACATGCTCATTTTCACGATCTTCATGAGATCAGTACCTGCTATCGTAATGCCTCTCGCCTCCGGCCCTGCCAACCCCTCGCGTCCTTCCCGGCCCGCCGTCCCCTCTACCTCAGCCCCGGCCCGCCCGCAACCGTAACAGCCATTTGCCTTGTTAAGCAGGTAGACGGAATGGAGCAGCTCCCGCGTTTCGTTGCAGGTCCTGATCGCATTATAGAGGCCCTCATCTGAGAAGGCCGCACCGAACCGGGACGAAAGCTCCTGTATAAGCCGTCTAAGTTCCCGTTCCCAGTAATTGAGCGCCAGATCCTCCATGGCCTCGGCCTCCTCCACAACCCAGGCCCTCCCGCGACTCTGGACCCGGGCAGCTTGCGGAGCAAGCCGTGGGACGTTCAACATGTAGCAAAACCCACCCCCGGTCCTGCCATCCCGGCCGGCGGTCCCGGATGTAACCCCGGCAATCCCGGCAGCCCCAATAGATCCGGTAATTCTGGTAGACCCGGCCCTCGCGCGCCGCCAGGCATTGTAAAGATGACACATGGCGTTGCACGATGTCGTCATTATGGCCCCGTCGAGCGCCCCGTAGCGGCCCTTTATCGCCCCTTCGAGGCAGCTCCTCACATATGGGCACAGGTTGGAACCCAGATAGATATCGGCGGATCTCACGGGATTGAAGGTCCCGAAGATTCTCCTGGAATCCAGGCCCGCCGCAAGCAGTATCTCCTCAGGCGTGTAGGTGCAGAACCACCCCAGGACCCCGGTAGAAGCGTTGGCAACTCCGGCCGCTCCAGGTTCTCCGGCCGCCTCCGGCCGGGCCACCCCTGATCCGTCAAGCTCGGCCTCGAGGAGATCACTGACAGCCCTGATAGCCAGGGATGCACCACCACCGCCACCACTGATTTCGTTTCCATAACCTGGCTTATCTAGATCGGCGCGCATCATAAACCCTCGCCCCTTTTGGATCCTCGTCAAGTTGCGATAGGTAAACTACCAGAGATTATTCTTGTCTTTCGACGCATCATAAAATTTCCCTCCTGATTCATGCATGGCAAAAGGATTGAACCGCGAAATGTCGAAGTTACTTTATTATCTTACTATATCCATATTCCCCCGTCTTAACCTGACGATTCGTCAACCACCCCCTCACCTCGTGTTGAGACTCAAAAGGGGGTTTGCTTAGCAGATAATTGACCAGCCTCAGCCGGGATAAAAGTGAGAATAGCTTACGATATATGACAAATACGCCATACACGATAACATCTTCAAGGAGGTATTTATCATGGCTTTTCTATTTGGAAGGCAGTATCCCAGGGATGAGCTTCTCCAGAAGGCCGGGTCGATCTCACAGATCGGCGGCGTGAGGCGCTTTGTCCTCTCAGAGGGAAAGGAGGCCGGTGTTGAGGCCATAGAATTCAAGACGGGAAGCGGCCTAAGTTTTACAGTCCTCCCGAGCCGCGGCATGGATATCTCCTCGGCCGACTTCTGCGGCAGGTCTCTCTGCTGGCGTTCAGCCACCACAGACGTCTCCCCGGCCTACTATGAGGAGCCTGGCTTCGGATGGCTTCGCAGCTTCTTCGGTGGCCTTGTGGTTACGTGTGGCCTGACATATGCCGGAGCCCCCTGCGAGGACCAGGGCAAGAAACTCGGCCTGCATGGCCGCGCGTCAAACACACCGGCCAGAAACGTATGCGCCGATGGCGAGTGGGATGGCGATGACTACATAATGTGGGCGCGGGGCAAGGTCCACGAAACAACCGTCTTCGGCGAGAACCTGTGCCTCACGCGGGAGATCAAGGCTAAACTCGGGGAATCGAGGCTTTTCATACACGATTCCGTGGAAAACCTGGGCTATAACACGACCGAACACATGTTCCTCTACCATATAAACATCGGATTCCCTGTGATCGATGAGGCTTCCGAGCTGCTAACGGCGAGCATGAAAGTCGACCCGCGTGATGCCGATGCCGAGGTGGAGAAGGAGAAATATGCGACGTTCCTCCCGCCGACGCCAGGCTTCAGGGAGCGCGTCTACTATCATGAGGTGGCGCCCGACGCGGAAGGTTACTGCCTCGCAGCGGTCGTGAATCGCAAGTTCGACGGGGGTAAAGGTTTCGGCGTATACGTGAAATATCCTAAAGCCGAACTACCGTATCTCATCGAGTGGAAGATGGCGGGCCAGGGTGTTTATGTGATGGGTGTAGAGCCGGCCAACTGTCATGTCGAAGGAAGGGCAAAGGACCGCGCGGACGGGAGGCTGGCTTTCCTGAAACCAGGAGAGGCCCGCGAATATCATATCGAGATCGGCGTTCTGGACGGGAGCGAGATGATATCCAGGGTTGAAGAGGCGATCAAGCGGTCCTTGTAGAGTTCTAGTCTCTTGTAAGGCTGCTAATTTTCTTGTAGGGCTATAGGGTTGCTGGTTGCAGGTTTTCCACACCGATTAGAGTAGATGAGATCGCACGACCCGGGAAAATATTGTGGCCAGATCCCGGCCTGCAAGAAGGATTTTCCCGGGCCGTGTTGAATTATGTTCTCAAGGCGGACAAAATAGTGAACTATGCGGATACAAACGGACACGTCCGCTCACGGTGGTTGAATGAGCCTACTGGCAGAGGAAAGACTAGAACGAATCATAGTAGAAGCGAAAAGGCACAGGGTCATCAAGATAACCGATCTCCGGGACGTGCTCGGTGTTACCGCCCGCACAATCCGCCGGGACTTGGAGGAGCTCGAGCGGCGAGGGATATTGAAGCGTACGCACGGCGGTGCCGTCTGGGTTGGCGATCCCGCCCATGACCTGACTTTCGCGGTCAGGGCGTCAACATGCAGGGAAGAGAAGGCCCGTATAGGGGCTGTTGTTTCGAATATGGTTAAGCCAGGCGAGGCCATTATTATCGATGCCGGGAGCACGATGGTGGAGGTGGCCCGCAACATCCCCGACCTGGCCGGGCTGACGGTGACGACCAACTCACTGAGCGTCGCGGCGGAGCTTGTTGGCAAGCGCAGTGTAACCACGATAATGTCCGGCGGCGTGCTCAGGGAGACGACGCTCTCCCTCGTGGGCCATAAGGCCGAGGAGACATTTAAGCAGATCAATGCGGACAAGGCCTTCATAGGGGCGAGCGGCATCACCATCGAGCATGGCTTCACAAATTCAAATCCGTTTGAAGCGGAGGTCAAGCGCGCTATGATCCAGGCGGCGCGCGAGGTCATCGTTGTGGCAGACCACACGAAGCTGGGGAAGGTAAATCTAGCCTCCTTCGCCGCCCTCGCCGATGTTGACCTCCTTATTACAGGCGTGGAAGCCGATGAGATAACCGTTAAGTACTTACAAAATAACGGTCTCAAGGTGATGCTGGCATAGCATATGCGTAGCATGGATGGCATAGCATCATGGCATAGCCTTGGCAAAACATGTTTTTGTGCGGAGGGAGAAGCATGCCTCAAGTAGTCTGTATAGGAATTCTCGTGGCGGATGTGGTTGGCCGCCCCATCGATCGAATCCCGGATAAAGGGAAGCTTGTCCTGGTGGATAACATGGAGCTTCACACGGGCGGTTGCGCCACAAATACCGGAACAGCCCTCGCGAGATTGGGCTTTGACACAGCCGTCATCGGCAAGGTTGGCGCGGATGGATTTGGAGATTTCATTCTAAAGAGAATGACCGAAAATGGACTCAACGTGGAGGGCGTCGTGATAGATCCGTCCACCAATACCTCCGCTACCATGGTGATGGTGAGCTCCGATGGTGAAAGGAGTTTCCTGCACTACACCGGCACCAACGCAAAATTTACATTCGATGACATAAACTGGGACATAGTGAAATCCGCGAAGCTCCTTCACATAGGTGGCTTCTTCCTGCTCCCAAGCTTCGATGGCATTCAAACCAGGGATGCCTTGAAACGGGCAAAAGAGCTTGGAGTCATCACAAGCCTCGACACGGCCTGGGATGATCGCGGGAACTGGATGAAGTTGCTCAAGCCATGCCTGCCCTATGTTGACGTCTTCCTGCCGAGTATAGAGGAGGCCAAGATGCTGACGGGGGAGTCGGATCCGGCCAGAATCGCAAGCAAGTTCATGGAATATGGTGTTAAAACGGTCGGGCTCAAGATGGGGAGCGAAGGTTCATTTGTAAAATCAGGCGACCAGGAGTTTAGAATACCCGCCT
The DNA here is from genome assembly GCA_013178125.1 of Bacillota bacterium. Lineage (NCBI taxonomy): Bacteria > Bacillati > Bacillota > Bacillota bacterium. The sequence goes on from JABLXJ010000054.1 coordinate 82,506, forward strand.
ACAAAGTGAAGGTTGTCGATGCAACTGGCGCCGGGGACGCGTTTGTTGCAGGGTTTATCGCTGGCGTTGTCAAGGGCTGGGATCTCGAGACTACAGGCCGGTTCGCAAATGCAGTCGGCGCGAGTTGCGTTACGGCTATAGGTGCATCGAGCGGTATTAAGTCCCTACAGGAGACACTTGAGTTTATAAAGACAGCTAGTTTGGCATGAACGTATAAAGCAAGTCCCTTACAAACCAGACAAACCAGGCTACAAACCGAGCATTAATGAAATGAGCGAAGGGGGCCGGTAATCGGCCCCTTGGAATATCATCGGGAGCTTCTAGAGGCTCCTACTGTTTGCTACTGTTTCGTTGCCATATTTCCAACGTTAGGTACATTGGTGGGCGAAGTATATCCCGCCTGGGTTAAACCAGCTTGGAACCCCGCCCTCACGCCCTGGAGAGTCCCCTCGACAAGAGACCTCTCAGCCGCCTCGATCATACGTCTTACCATATGACCACCGACTGCACCACACTGAGCTGCTGGCAAGTTGCCCCAGTAATCGCCCTGGATTAGATTCGTGGGGATATTCAGCTCATTTGCGATTTCATATTTGAACTTGTCGAGCGCGGCTCCTGCTTGTGGCAACATAGCTCGATTTCTCCTGGCCACGTCCTTCACCCCCTTATATTTTTCTAGCTTTAGTTTGCCATGTACGGCTTTCAATAATGTTAGGGAAATGGTGGGTGGGGATGTTTGTATCAGCCAGAAAAGCTAGCAGAAAAGCGAAAAGCAGGGGAGGGAACTCCTGCCTTTCGTGTCTACTCTATCATGTTTTCCATTATATCTATTTTCCTTATATATCTAGAGTGTGCCGACATATCTGACTCACTGAGCCTGAGTTGGGGCGCCTTTCATAAGGCCAGCCTGGAATCCGGCTTTAACGCTCTGGGCTGCCTGCTCAGCCAGCGACTGCTCGGCAGCCTCAATCATACGCCTTACCATGTGACCCCCGACTGCGCCGCAATCCTTTGCAGATAAATTACCCCAGTAATCCCCCTGAATCAGGTTAGTGGGAATATTTAGTTCATTGGCTATCTCGTACTTAAATTGCTCCAATGCGGGCCGTGCTCCAGTTACGACTGCGCGATTTCTCCTGGGCATAGCAGCTTCCTCCTTCTTTCTCGAACTCGAACTATCTATAGTTTTCCCCCGGCCCGCCCCGTTATGTTAGACGAATCATGGCACTATTCCATATGACTTCCATAATACTAGAATATTAGCTCATTCTCTTGTTTCGTTTTTCCTGCCACCTTATCGCATATATCCCCCCGACGACTTCCTATACGCCTTTCGCAAGGCCTGCAACAACAGGCCCACTGCAATGACCGCAATGATTATCTCCGGGATGCCATGGGTGATAGCTACCACTCCTGCGGCGCCCGGTTTCAAGTATCCAAAGGTAGTTGCCAGGCCAAGCACGCCGATGGTGTTAGTAGCAGTTCCCACTATCGCCGCGAGCACGCCGCTTCTCGTCTTCTGGTAGACAAGAGCCGCGAGCACGCCGATAAAAACCCGCGGCACAACGGATATCACTGGGTTCCCAAAAAAGGGATTTCTTGGAACAAGCCAGCTCCAAAGGCCAAAGACCAGGCCTACGAATCCCCCTACCACCGGGCCCTCAAGGCAACCTGCCAGGATCGCTGGTATGTGCATTGTCGTTGCACTCACTCCCGTAGGCATCGGTATCCTTCCTATCCCGCTTACCTCGAGAAGTATTGCAAGAGCCCCCAGCATTCCCGCTACAGCCACCTGGCGGACCGATAATCGCATAACATTCACCCCCGTTCCAGTCCATATCGGTACCGGACGAATTTAGATTAAAACCCCAGTACAGGGAACCACCTCCTTTAATTATTTTATTCGTCATTGGGACTAGGAATCCCTCCCGGGACAGTTTCCGTCCACCACATCACTGCCTATGTAGGGCCACTACCCACGCAGGCATCCAGCACCTTACGATACCTGAGAATTATGCCCAGGGGTTGATAATTGGCACCAACTGCTAATTATTACTCGCAGAGCCCGAAGATCTCGAAAAACCTGGCCTTGATAAAATCGCACGCGCGTGGTATCTTATAAAAAGCGTGGTAATGTGATAATTAGATGTTCCCAACCCTGATTCTTCAATATCTGACTCTCTATAATTTATATCTGTATCTGTTATTTTTAGGAAGGCGAGCCTTGTGCCAGCAGATAAAACCGCTAATACGCCGGATCCTGCTCATACTTTAACAATCCCAGCACTGATCTTCCAGATTTTCTCGGTATTCTTTAGCATCGGGGCATTTACCTTTGGTGGCGGCTACGCCATGGTCCCGCTGATCCAGCGCGACATCGTCGAAAGGCGTAGGTGGCTCGAGCGGGGGGACTTTGTAGACTCCCTTGCCATAGCGCAGAGCGCACCCGGCCCCATAGCGATCAATGTAGCCGTCATGACAGGATATAAGATCGCCGGGGTGCCCGGGGCGATGGTAGCCACACTCGGTGCCGCCCTGCCTTCTTTTATAACTTTGCTCGTTATTGCCGCATTCTTTCTCGGCATCCAGGACGTCCCTGCAGTCCAGGCCTTCCTCAAGGGCATGAGGCCTGCGATCGTGTCTCTCATACTCGCGTCCGTAATCCCCATAGGCAGGACGGCCATTGCGAGCTGGAGTGGCCTTATTATCTCTGCCCTGGCCCTGGCGGCCCTTGTAGGGCTGAATCTCCACCCCATTCTAGTAATAGTGTTCGCAGGCATAGCAGGTTTAATCATTGAAACTCTCCCGCGGACGCCCCGGGAATCGAAAGGGAGCGAAACAGAGTGATCCTACTCACCCTCTTCTACACCTTCGCCAAAATCGGGGCCTTCAGCTTCGGTGGGGGCTACGCCATGATACCCTTGATTCAACGCGAAATCGTCACAAATCATAAATGGCTCTCCCTCCCGCAATTCATTGATGTCATAGCGATCTCCCAGGCCACACCTGGCCCCATCGCAATCAACTCCGCAACCTTTGTCGGGTATAAGATTGCAGGTTTTTGGGGATCAGTTTCCGCCACCGTTGGCGTGGTCCTCCCACCGTTCATAATCATGTTCATCCTGACAAGGCTCTTCCTTAAATACAGGAACCTTTCATCCACTCAGGCGGCGTTCGGCGGCATCAGGCCTGCGGTCGTCGCCCTCATCGTCGCTGCTGCGGTGTCGATTTTTTCATCGTCGATAACGGACTTCCCGGGCGCCGTTATTGCGCTGGTGGTATTTATAGCAACGGTCTTTACCAAAATCAACCCGATAGTCCTTCTTCTATTATCGGGTATATCAGGTGTTTTCATCTATCACTGAAATATAACTAAAACGTCGAAAAACGCCGGCTCAAGTCAGGAATGCCAGTTAAAAGCCGAAAACGGCATATATACATTATATATATATATCGTTAGGGTCTGCTGGATAGACTGGGAGTCTCTCGCGAGCCTCCCACTGTTTTAATAACATACCCCCTTGCTGCGAGGTTACACTAGAGTCAGAAACATACAAGGGGGTGAAATAAAATGCCCGGAAGACGAAATCGCACTGTCATTCCCCAGGCAAAACAGGCCCTTGATAATTTAAAGTATGAAATCGCAAGCGAAATAAACTTCCCTATAAACCAGGTGCAGGGCGATTACTGGGGTAATATATCGTCCGCACAATGCGGAGCAGTTGGGGGGCACATGGTCAGGCGCATGATCGAAGCGGCGGAGAGGTCGCTCTCCGAGCAGGCGGTTGCCGGAGTGAGGGCTGGTTTCCGCGCAGGCTTCGCTGCCGCAGGCCAGACCTCGCCGACGCAGGCGTTGAATCAACCTGGCACTATTTCCGCGGGCCAGATCGTTTCCCCCACGGAAACGAAGCTCCAGTGACATCAATGACATTAGTTGAATAGGTTAACTTAAAGAATATAACTGTATATACATCCTCGATTGTCCGACATACAAGAAGGCAAAGGAGAACATATCCCTTGCCTTCTTAAATTACGTCTAAAAATTACGTCTAAATTTTATGCATGTCTTGTTTTGTTATTGTATATTGGGCCTTCAATGCCTTGTGCTCTTTGACCCAGCTATATACCCTTTTTCCCCTTCACCATCTTTTTTACTTTTCCCCGCTTTACTTCTACCCGCTTTGCCCGCCTTCTCGCCCTCGTTTTCGTTTATCCCCTCGTTTATACCCTCAGCGATCTCCTCGAGGCGCCTCGCTGCAGGCATCTCAACCGGGTCCATTATGCCCCACGCATGCGCCGCCGACACCTCATCAGCGTCCGCAGCATCCACCCTCACGAGGGTCACATCGCTATTCATGGGGTCTTCCCTCATGCCCTCGAGCCGCTCGCTTTCGAAAAATCTTCCCTTATCAACCCCTAGCCTGTTGCGGATTTCAGCCTTGTCTTTCCTCCGGCTCTCCCGGCCGCGCTGTGTCATGAGCCATCACCTCGCACCATTTGTGCCTTCGTCTCGCTCCATTACAGTACAGTTTGGCCGAAAAGGCTGAGATTTAATACTTATCCTGTCCTCAGGCTATGCCAAGGCCTCAGGCCGTACCAATATTTCTATTCCCATTACCCGCGGTACCGGCCGCTCCGGCTCCCGCGAATATCTCATCGCCTGCACCGATTATGCTCATATCATAGGATATAGCCAGGCTCGGGTTTGCCCGCTCAATTGCCACTGCAACCGCTCCGAGGATCTCCGCGTCCCGGCCCAGGCTCGATAGCAATATCGGCGGAGGCGAATGCAAGAGCGACTTCACGCCGTCGCTGATCGGCCCCAGGATCACCTCACCAACCTGGGCCACATCCCCCCCTATGATTACTACCTCCGGGTTTAACAAACTTATAATATTGGCGACCGTGTATGCAAGGTACCTGGATACCCGGCCCACAAGATCGAGCGCGAGGTCATCGCCCAGGCGCGCAGCCTCGAATACCAACTCCGGGGTAATCCTATCAGGTCGCCCCCCGGCCATCCGTGCAAGGATATCCCCGCCGCCGGCGGCGCTGCCCGATTCTCTGTCCGCCCCTCCCGCCCCGGCTCCGACCCCGGCCCCAACCTCAGCCCTAGCCCCAGCTCGGGCTCCAGCCCCGGCCCCAAGCCCGGCAGCGGCATGTTCCACCAGGGTGGACCAGCCGGCCATAACCTCGAGGTAGCCCCCTTTCTCCTGGGCCCTCTCGATCGCGGTCTCGGTGACGATCATATCCCCTATTTCGCCTGCGGCCCCTGTCGAGCCCCGGTAGACCTTGCCGTTGATTATGATCCCGCATCCAACGCCCTGGCCGAGCGTGACCAGCACGAGGTCCCGGACGCCCTTACCCGCGCCCCGCCAGCTCTCCCCGAGGACGGCCAAGTAGACATCGTTATCCGCTACAACGGGGACACCAAACCTCTCCTCCAGCACAGCTCGTACTGGAAAATTATCCCATCCAGGCAAATGCCTGGCCCTCACCACAGTGCCGTTCTCAACCCTCGTTATGCCGCATACAGCAACCCCAATCCCGCAGACTTTTGAGGAATCGATCCTGGCCTCCTCTATTACCTCCTCGATCAGGCGAATAAGCGTATCCAGGATTGCCGCCTGCCCGGGCCCAGGTGCTGGTGCCGCCTGCTCGCGCCCGCACACAGTCGCCCCCCCAGAAGGCGCCCCCCCGGGTCCGCCTGGAGCCCGCGAGGCCGAGCGTCTCACATATATCCTGCCATCCAGGTCGGCAAGGCCCACTATTATCTGACCCGCACCCACATAGGCGCCTATGGCGTAATGCTTCCTGGGGTTGAACTTGATGAGGAACGGTTTTCGCCCGCCGCTCGATTCCCCCGCTCCGATTTCATCCACCCACCCATCGGCCACGAGCTGATTCACTATCTTTGAAACCGTGGGGGGGCTCAACTTCAGCTCCTTGGCGATATCCGCCCTTGAGATGCATTCGTGCTCCCGGATGAGCTCCAGGATCATCGACTGGTTTAACTCCTTCATCAAACGGGGGTTTCCCGTGGGGCTCCTGCGCACTAGTCTACCAACTCCTCTAATCCTTAAAAAAGCATCCTCATTTAATTCTTAAGGCAGCATCCTCATGGGGAGGTTTCGAAGATATGTCTCACACTTCCTGAAGCCTTCGGCGTATTTGACTCCGCACTGGTAGCCTCTGAATTTCGCCTGGGTCTCCATGAAGTCCAAGAAATCGATGTGGTCGTGCTCCTTCATCCAGGTGACCTGGCTCTCGTGTCTCGCCAGCATCTGCCTCTTCAACTCCATGGTATCGGTCACATCAACATAGTCCGTCGGCAGGAAGTCGCACCCCGCGAGGGAGTCCATATAGTATATGGGGGTCACCTTTGGATGAAATTCATGCTCGCTCTCGAGTTGCGGCAAGCTGGCCATGAAACTTGCATCAAATACCACCTGCGAGGCTATAGTGTGGTCGGGCATGTAGTCATTTGGAGGATGAGTTATTATGACATCTGGTTTCGCCAGCCTGATTACATCCATCACCTTCAGCTTTATTTCCTCCGTGGGGTAGATGCCGAGATCAGAGATATCAAGGTTGACGACCCTGGCCCCAATCAATTTCCCCGCTTCCTCCGCCTCTCTCGCGCGGGTTGCGGCTAGCTCCTTCCTTGGAATATGGAAGTGACCGAGGTCCCCATTTAACACATGACACATGGTAACCTCGTGGCCGAGCTTCGCATATTTAGCGAGTGTGCCGCCACACAAGAGCTCGAGGTCATCCGGGTGGGCACCAACGGCTAAAACGCTAAGCCTATCTCGCATGCATTCATTCTCCTTTCCGGTCTCAGCCTTCAGCCAGCGCGGGATCAAAGCACGCCCGGCGCTGCTCTAACATCAATTCGTCATAGTCCTAACCTTCGAGCGCCCTGTATAATTCATCCCTCTCAGGCGGTCGAATCTCGACCTCATCGCCCCCCTGCCTCACCAGCACTCGCCCGCGCCCGGGCTCCACGATCTCCCCGATGACGCTCGCGGGAATCCCTGCTTCATCAAACGCATCCATAACCCTCTTCGAGCAAACAGCCGAGATCAACATGCACCCGCTCGAGGTAAGCTTCAGCGGGTCGATCCCCAAGAGATGGCAGATATCCCGAGTTTCAGGCGCAACAGGTATCCTGTCCTCCCATATTCTCACCCCGGCGCCGGAAGCCTCACATAGTTCAAAAACGGCGCCCATTACCCCGCCCTCCGTGACATCGTGCATGGCCGTCGCCCCATTGGCCGCCGCGATCATCCCCTCGCGCACAACGCTTATATTCCTGATGAATTCCCTTGCGTTCGCCACCCGCTCCCGCCCGATGCCGCCCTGGATCAATCTCTCGGCGAGATCTGCTGCCAGGATAGCCGTCCCCTCGAGGCCCGCAGCCTTGGTGAGTATGAGATGATCGCCTGGCCGGGCCCCCGAGGATGTGATGAATGAATCCCTTCTCGCCTTTCCGAGGGCTGTCGAAACCACCGTCAGCCTAGTCACCGCGGAGGTAACCTCGCTATGCCCGCCGAGTATCTCCACACCCAGCGACCTGGCCGCTCTATCGGCATCCCCCATGACCCGCCCTATATCCTCCTCGCACGCGTCCGGCGGCACCATCACGGTTATGAGGAGGCCCACAGGCTCGGCGCCGTTTGCCGCCACATCGTTACACGAGATGTGAACCGCGAACCACCCGATATTAGCAGCGGCTCCGGTTATAGGATCGGTAGATACGACGCAGACAAAATCCCCGAAATCTATGACGCTGCAATCCTCGCCTATTCTGGAGTGTACAAGCACATCCGGACGACGCGCCCCAAGCCTTGATAGGACAAGTCGCTCGAGCACATCCTGCGGGACCTTGCCGATTCTCACAGAGATTCGATCCCCCTATCCCTCTTCACTATAGGTTCTACCCGCCCCCAAATCCTGCCCCTCTCAGATCGTGCCCGTCCTCCTCAATGTGCGCGCCAGGGGAATCGCCACAAGCGCCCCCACAAAGCACTGAATCACGTCCCCGCCCAGCTCCACGGGCACGGCCGCCAGGCCGTAAAGAATCCATGCGCTGGCGGCGTAACCTGCTATCATTATGGGAGCTCCGAGGGCCACTGCCATGAGGTCGCGCCTGCCATCATTCCTGACCCCGCCACCATTCCCGGGGCGACTATCAGGCCCGCCCTCCGGCCACGGCGAGGCCACGGCCCGGGAGGCGATTGCGCCGACGACGTACCCCTCAGCGCCCTTGATGACAAAGGTGAAGGGCGCCCAGATCGGGTAGCCTAGGAGGAGATCAGATAGGGCAGAGCCCACGCCCGCGATGAGGGCCCCCGTCTTCCGGCCAAAAAGAAGGGCCGTAGTATATACCACCGCCTCGCCGAGATTGAAGTAAAGCCTGTAGGTGGGGGCGGGTATGCGTATCATAGTCGCGACCACGACCATGGCAAGCATCAAGGCGCTCAAGGCAAGTCTCCTCGAATCACCCTCGCCCCGGCCGGGCGGACCGGATGGCACATCCCCGCCGCTCCCCGCTCCCGTCGAAACCCTGGATGCATCCTCTCTCATACCATCCGCCCCTATCCTTATCTTTTGGTTATAGTATACTACCGCCCCCAACCTTGCCGCAAGATATCGCAGAATGTACCACAGAATATAAGGGACGGGCTACAGGACGGGCGCAGCGCGGCGGACCTATCCGGCGTGCCTTCCGGGCCCTGGCCCTGGCTAGCTGATCTTGCGGGCCATGGCCTGCGCGCCTATTTGGCGAACGCCCTGGCGACCTTGAGTATCCCGTCTATCATAAGCTGGATGTGCTTCTCCTCGTAGACGGGGTGAACCGGCACGGTGAAGGTCCTCTCCTCGAGCCATGCCGCATTCTCGCAGAATACCTTGGTGTAATCCACGCTTTCGGGGTCCGCGAGCGGGTCCTCAAACGGGTACTTCGCCCGCCCAAAGCCATTATGCTCCCTGTAAGCCCGCTCCTTGTAGCTTTGCGGCCACAGCACCGGGCCCGCAGGGATACCCTCTGCAACCAGCGCATCGGTGAATGTCTTTTTATCGCAGGTCAGGTTGTCGAGATCCAGCACAACAGGGAATAGCCAGAACCCATTGACCTTCCCATCCACGTTATGGGGCGGCAGGTACTTGATCTGCGGGCAGTCCTTGAGCGCCGCAATCAACATCTCACCATTCCGGCGCCTGTTCTTGAGGTTCCAGCTATCGAGCCTCTCGAGCTCCTTCAACCCTATAATCGACTGCATCTCCGTCATCCGGTAGTTGAAGCCAACCCGGTTGTGGATGTAAGGCAACTTGGCCTCGAGCTCGAGGAGCCTCATGCGTTGCCTCACATCATACCCGTGATCCCTGAAGGACCGGCATTCCCATGCCAAGTCCTCGTCGTCTGTAATCACGCAACCGCCCTCGCCGCCCGTTGTGAATGTCTTGCTCTGGCAGAAGCTGAACGCGCCGGCGTGCCCGATGGTCCCAACCTTCTTGCCCTTGTACATCGCGCCGTGCGCCTGGGCGCAGTCCTCGACCACAAACAGGTTGTGTTCCCTGGCGATCTCCATTATGGGATCCATATCGCAGACGTTCCCGTAGAGGTGCACTGCTATGATGGCGCGCGTCTTGTCCGTGATCTTGGACTTGATGGATTCCGGTGAAATCGTATGGTCCTCCCGCTTCACATCGGCGAAGACCGGGACCGCTCCAGCCTGGCAGACACAGAATGACGACGCGATGAAGGTGTAGGACGGCGTTATCACCTCGTCACCGGGCCCGATTCCGAGGCCAGCCAGGGCGACATGCAGCGCCGACGTCCCGTTCGAGGTCGAAATCCCGTACTTCGCGCCGTTCCACTCGGCGAACTTCTGCTCAAACTCCATCCCATAGGTGCCGGTCCAGTAGTTCACCTTCCCGGTCTTGAGAGGCTCCATTGCGGCTTCAATGGTCTCCGGCGCAAATTGCGGCCACATCGGAAACGGATCGCGCGTTACGGGGGTCCCGCCATATAAAGCTAGATCTTGTTTGCTCATCTTCCTGATTCCCCTCTCCTAATAATCTAGATTATCCCGGACTTATCCTGGATTATCATGAATCTATCCTGGATTATCCTAAACTTACCCTCGGTTATCCTGGACTTATTCTGGGTTATTATCGATTATCCTAGGTCCTCATGGATTATCGTGGACTCACGGGTTCGTGATCCAGGTTTGTAATCTTTGTGATTACGGCAAGATTGATTACGGCAAGATATAGCTATACAGCTAGTTGATTCGTATCTTCCTGCCGGTCCTGGCAGACTCATACGCAGCCTGGACGATCTTGAGGTTTCTCATCCCGCGCTCGCCCGAATTCAGCGGCACGGAATCCTCCGCGATGCTCTTCATAAACTGCTCTATTTGCATCTTGTAAATGTTGACAACGGGTTCGACCTTTATCTCCCTTTCGACCAGGGTCTCTCCGGCCCTGCTCTGAGCCGCTTCATAGCCCTTTTTAGCCGTCTCTAAACGCGCGACCGCCCTCCCTTCCGATGACTGCCCGATCGTCCCCTCGGCGATTATGGAGCCTTTGGTCCCATAAAGCTCGAGCACATTGCGCGAGGCCGCATCGGGTATATTGAAATTGTTATCCACAACCGCGTGCGCCCCGCTCTCGAACTTCAACATCACGAGCGCGCTGTCCTCCACGGGATAGCCGTGGGTGATCGTCCCCGCAAAGCCGCTCACCTCCACGACATTCCCCATGAACATCTCGAGGAGGTCGATGCAGTGGCTGCCCATATCCGCCAGCGACCCGCCACCGCCGAGCTCCGGCACCTGGCGCCATGCACCTAGAATCGGGGGGTACCAGCACGTGAGCTGCGCCCGCCCGAGCACCAGCTGGCCCATCATACCTTGGTCTATCATGTCTTTGATCTCCTTGTGATAGGAATGGAACCTCATCATGAAGCCAAGGGCCAGCTTGACCTTGTTTCGCTCGCACGCCTGGATCATCTGCTCGCACTCGCTCAAGGTCATTGCCATGGGCTTCTCGCAGAGCACGTGCTTACCAGCCTCAGCCGCGGCGGTCACGTGCTTGCAGTGAAGGTGCGTTGGGGTGGCGATGTAAACGGCGTCGACCTCGGGATTCTTGAGGAGATCCTCCTCCTTTGTGTAGTAAGGCACGTCGCCATATTTCCGGGAAACCTCGCGGACCCTCGTCTCATTTACGTCCATCACCGCGACGAGCCTTGCGCCACTGGCCTTTGTGATCCCCTCCGGGATCGTCCTCCGGTCGGCGATCCCGCCCGCCCCGATCACTCCCCACCTTATCATCTCTCAGATCAACCTCCTTCGCTTCATAGCCTGATATACCCTGTCAATTGCTATCTGCACGCTGGCCTCTGCCATACTGATCTTCTGCTCCGAGGCCTGCCGCATAGCCGCATCTAGGCTTTCATCAATCTTCTCGGTGACTGTCCTCAGGACGTCCTCCCTCCGGATCTTGAGGGCGCTTAGCGACCTCGAGTACTCCTCCATGGAGGCCACGACGCCTCCGGCGTTGGCTATGATGTCCGGGATCACGGGTATTCCCTTCTCGACCAGGACATCCATCCCCGCAAGGGTGGTCGGCATATTTGCCCCCTCAACTATGCCCTTCGCGCGGACGGACTTGCTATTCTCTTCATTTAGCACATGCCCCGCCGCGCATGGAAGCAATACATCGACGTCCAGGGCGAGTAGCTCCTTATTGGTAATGGGGGTTGTAAACCCGGCGACGGTGCCGGCCTCCCGCGCGTGTCGCGCCAGGGCCTGGATGTCGAGCCCGCTGGGATCGTAAGCTCCGCCGTAGAGGTCGGCCACTGCTACAACCTTCGCACCCTGCTCCGCAAGGAAGAGCGCGGCGTGCATTCCGACATTCCCAAAGCCCTGGATCGCGACCCGGGCCCCTTTTACCCGCAAACCCAGGATATCCTCGAGCAGGCGTTTCGCCGCGTAGCTCACCCCGTAGCCAGTGCTCTCCTTGCGGCCGGGCAGCCAACCGTGGACTCCCTCGGGCTTGCCCGTGACGGAGGCCGGGTCGAGCGTCTGGTTATAAATGAAGGCCATTTCGGCGGGTCCGGTGCCCATGTCAGGCGCTGGGACATAGATGTGATCCCTGAAAAGCCACTTGAACTGCGCCGCGAATTCCTCGCATATGTCGAGGGACATAGCCTCCTCGAAATCCCTGTTCCTCTCCCTGAGGCCGAAGATGTTATACATCTCCCTAATGTCCGCCCTGATCCCCGTCTTGCCCCCGCCGAACTCGATATCCATTACAGCCGTCTTCAGGGTCATAAGCCGAGACAGCTCCACAGTCTCCCAGATGCTCACATCCGGCGCGATCCTCACGCCGCCCTTGTACGGGCCACGCGCGTCATTATGGAGCGACATGCACCCCCAGACGACAACGACCTTACCCCAGAACTTCACAGGCAACCGGAAGACCGTCACCCTTTGCGGGTTTATAATGTCATTTATGATGCCCCGCCCGAGGCCGAGCCGCTCGCCCGCCCGCCTGACGAACTCGATCGACCTGGTCGTCGGCTCCTTGCTTTCAAGAAGGATCTCCATTCCTGACTCTGCGTTCACGGCGCCTTACCTCTTTTCTTGCACATTCAGCTCCATCTTGAGTTTCAATCGGTTTCGAGTTAACCAGCCTCAATCTGGCGGCAGGTTATGTTGCTTAATTATCTTAACTTACTAAGATGATATTTCAACACAGCTCCGGTTTTTCCTGCTTAAATATCGAAGATTTTTTGGTAAACGCGTCGCCGGTGCCAGTGCCGGCGCCGGTGCCGGGGAATCATTGCGAAGATGAACCGCGGGAATTTGGCTTCTTTACATACATCCGGCACCGCCCGTTCTCCCTGTCGATTATGTCATATTGAACCTCAAATCCATACCGCGATATAATCGGCGGGTATAGCGCCGGACAGTGGTCACAGTAGCAGGCGCACTTCTCGAGGCCCAGATCGTTGAGGTGCCCGACAGAGGGACAGTGGAGCATATCTATCAAGAAGTAGTCATCCCCGCGCTCGACTATGCAATCCGCAGCCTCCTCGGTCAGGGATTTTCCCCAGTATTCCTCCATTCCGGCGAGCCCCTTCTCCGCCACGAGCCTGTCCAGGTTTTGAAGGTATCTATCTGATATAAACTTCCAGAACTTCTCCAGAAGCTCCCTGCCGCCCTTTTCCTGGAGGAATTTGAAGGCCTCGTTGTATGCAGGAATGAAGTCGGTGCAAGAGATCATAGAGCATCTCCCTCTCCCTTCTCTATTTTAAAACCTTGAAACGTTGAATACATCTCGCCGCATCCTGGTCATATTCACACGCGGCCTCGCAGCCTGCCGCCCTGCAGATGGCCTCGTTTACCACGCGCGTGTGCTCACAATAGCGCGGATAGATGCGGTAGCCTGCCGCCCTCATATGGGAAAGCGCGGGGCACCTGTTGATCTTCAGAATCAACTCGTCCCCGGTCCTCGTTATCTCAAAATCCGGCTCCCCGGTCCCGCTTTGCCCCGGGCTCCTTGAGGCCTGCGGCTCGAAAACGCCCCTCAAGTATTCCTCCAGCGCCGGGAGGCCCTTCCTCTTCAACTTTTCAATGAGCGGCTGGTAACAGCTCAGGGCGACCCTCCGCCAGTACTCCTTGAGGGCCTCATACCCGAGCTCTCTTTCCATGAATTCGAAGGCAAGGCTCAGGCCGCCGTAGAAATCCTTGTGGAGATATTCGAGATTCTTGGACTCAAGTTTCAATTGTTGGACCGGCAATGTATCCACCCCCTGAATCAAATCAATAATACTTTTACAGCTCCCTGACTTCAGCCGCGAAAGCTACGCTATTAATCCCTGTAACATTGCAATTGCAACATATTTCATTTCACTTAGGCTCATTATCATCTACTATCTTCGCCGGGTTCAATATCAAATTGGGATCAAATGCCCGTTTTATCCTACGTATGAGCTCAATCTGTGCATCATCCAACACCATAGATAGATGTTTCTTCCGTTTAGACCCTATCCCGTGCTCCCCGCTTATAGTTCCTCCAAACTCCTTCGCAAAGCTATAGAGCTCCCTAAGAGCTTGGGGAAGCATCCCCTCCCACCGGGCATCTGACATCTCATCCTTGAGGAAGGTAGCATGGATATTCCCATCTCCTGCATGACCAAAAGAGATGATCCTCACATTGAATTTGGAGGATATCTCAGCTATCGCCCTCATCATCTTCGGTATTTCGCTTATCGGCACTACTACATCTTCCATGCAAAAACCAGAGCTCAGCGCCTTCACCGCTTCAGCTATCGCCTTTCTCGCTCTCCACACCTTCTCTTGAGTATTTTTGTTGTCAGCGACAAACACCTCAAGGGCTCCATTCTCCTGACACAGCTTCCCTATAGCCTCATATTCACTCTCCAGGTCTTCCTTGTTATTCCCATCTACCTCTATTATCAGGTGGGCTTCAGCATGATCATAAGGCAGCTTGGTCCCTAAATACTCCTCAGCAAGCATTAGAGATGCCTTATCCATAAACTCTATGGATGTCGGGATGACGCGCCTGCTGGTCATTATCTTCGGCACCATGGCTATGGCCGCATCCATAGAGTTAAATGGCACAAGCAGGTCCATCTTGTACTTCGGAAGGGGGATAAGCTTGAGAATTATCTTGGTAATGATCCCCAGAGTGCCTTCGGAACCTACCAGGAGGTGTATAAAATCATACCCGGTAACATCCTTTACCCTCTTACCCCCGAAGAAGGTTATCTCTCCGGTGGGGAGCACAACCTCAAGGCCATAGATGTATCTACCGGTGGTCCCATACTTTATGGCTTTATTGCCCCCGGCATTCTCAGCAACGTTCCCGCCTATAAATGAGCTCTCACTGCTGCAAGGGTCTCCCGCATAGAGGAACCCCTTGTTTGCAGCGACCCGCTGCACCTCGTTGGTTATAACCGCGGGTTCAACAGTCATCATGAGGTTTTCCTCATCTATTTCGAGTATCCTATTCATCCGCTCCAGGGATAAAACTATCCCCCCACATACAGGTATAGCACCACCTGAGAGTCCTGTCCCGGCACCGCGAGGGGTTACGGGGATGTGGTATTCATTCGCAAGCCTCATTATCTGGGATATCTCTTCTGCATCCTTCGGTTTTACCACTACTTCGGGGAGTCTACCGGGCTTTGGTATGCTCTCATCGCAGGCATATACCTTGAGCTTCTCCTCATCGAGTACGATGAAATGCTCCCCCACTATAGCTTTGAGTTTATCTATAACCTGAGGGGTCACAGGATTGTATTTCATTGGTCCCACTGCTCCTTAGCTATCTCTCATATGCTTCTCTCACTACTTATAGCTACCCTTGAGCTTTTCTATCAGAAGGGGAACGATGTCGAAGAGGTTGCCCACTATCCCGAAGTCTGCAACCTTAAATATCGGGGCGTCGGGGTCCTTGTTTATAGCAACAACAAGCTCGGAGGTCTGCATCCCGGCTATATGCTGGACGCTCCCTGATACTCCGATAGCCATATAGAGCTTCGGGGATACCGTCTTGCCGCTCAGGCCAACCTGGTGAGAATACGATATCCAACCCTGGTCTACGACGGCCCTTGATGCGCCTACCCCTGCTTTTGCTCCTGTTCCCTCCCTGAACAAGCTCGAAAGCTCATATATGAGCCGGAAGTTCTCCCCTCTTGTGATGCCTCTCCCCCCGGAGATGACGATATCCGCATCCTGGATGTTAACCTCATCTAGAGCATCCTTTATCAGCTCTACGAACCTAACCCTGGAGTCAAGCATCGCCTTTAATATACTTTGGGCCTTCTGAGGGCTTTTATCATCTAATCCTTCGCCGGTTATGCCGATATGGATGATCTCCCCGCCTCTTGTAGTATCCCGCGACGCAGGTCCGACAGTCCTCGGCCTGAAGGTCGCCATCTGGGGCCTTGCCTCGGGGGTCTTTATAGTGGCCATGACGTTTCCACCTATGGCGGGTCGCGTCTGGAGCAGAAGCCCGCTTTCCCGATCTATATCCAACTCGGTGCAATCAGCCGTAAGGCCTGTCCTGAGCCTTGCTGCCAGAGCCGGCATCAGGGTCCTTCCCATGCTCGTTGCCCCTGCTATCAGAATCTCAGGCATATAGGTTCTTGTGAGAAACTCGAGGATATTGAGATACGGCTCAACGAGAAAGTGTTCAAGCCCGGGATGATCTACAATGAAGAGTCTATCCGCGCCTCTATATATAACCTCTTCGGCGTCATCTATGTTATATCCGATTAAGACGCAGCCGAGGTATGCATGGAGTTTGTCAGCGAGGTCTCTCCCCTTGTTAAGGAGCTCAAATGTGACCTCATGAATAGCGCCATCGCGTGCCTCGCCGAGAACCCAAAGTCCTTTATCCTGGGAAGTTACAGATTTTGAGGCATCCAGACTCTGAAAGGGAAAATGAGCAATTGTATGACTCGGGGCCTCAGGTATCTCCCTGTCAGTTGCAAGATCCGATCTTAAAGTTGTCTTTCCATTCTCCCGGAAGATAGCCCTATCCTCAAGAAATTCTAATAAAGACTTTATGCATTCCTCGGGGCTGTGCTCAGAGGTCTTCAGAATCCGGCCGTTCCTTGTTATCTTAGGGTAGAACACCTTCACAACCCTGGTGGGCGACCCTGCAAGCCCTGTCATAGTTTCATGAACGCCGATATCCTGTGGAGACCATACAGGTACCTGCACGCTCTTTGCCCGTATCTTCCCCGACAGGGTGGGCATCCTCGGATCGTTTATCTCTTTCACCACGGTAAGGAGGATAGGGAGGGTAGCCTCTACTATCTCGTAGCCGCTCTCTACGATCCTCCTCAGACGAATCAGATATTTATTCTGTTTTGGCATCGAGCTTACAGTGGTCTCTGTATCAACTGATCCCTCGCCAACTCCGGGCGCAATAGATTCCAGGGGAGAAACAGACTCTATCCTCGAGACATAGGTGACGAATGGAAGACCAAGCATCACAGCCACCTCAGGGCCAACCTGTCCGGTCTCTCCATCTGTCGCCCGCTCTCCGGCAAGGATTATATCAGGGCAGCCGATCTTCTTTATCGCCGAGGCCAGTGCATAGGATGTGGCTAAGGTATCAGAGCCTCCAAACTTTCTATCGCTCAGTAGTATTCCATCATCCGCCCCCATAGCTACGGCCTCTCGTATAGCCTCTATTGCCCGGGGAGGGCCCATGCTCAGGACGGTGACCTTACCTCCAAACCTCTCACGCAGGAGGAGGGCTTCCTCGAGGGCATGGAGGTCGAGGGGGTTTATGATGGCACCTACCCCCTCCCTGATCATCGTCCCTGTAGCCTCGTCCATCTTCACTTCGTTGGTGTCAGGCACTTGCTTTATGAGAACGAGAAAATTCAAAGCGCAATCCTCCTCAGGCGGCATAAACGCTAATAAAATTAGTCCAGTAATTTCTTGCCCATATCATCCACAGTCAAAATTGCCTTGCGTATATTAGCTACATTTCCATCAAACGGCGCACTTTTCACCGCGGGATCTTGGGCTACTAACTCAGCGAGATGAGATATCTCAGCCTCAGAGATACCACATAAGCCAAGCTGACCAAGAGTTACAGGGAGTCCGAGCTCCTTCTTAAGAAATATAAGGTAATCATTAACCTCTGTAAGCGAACGCCCTTCGAGTACCTGCTGGACGGCAAGGCCAAAAGCCACCTTTTCCCCGTGAAGGCTCGCACTCGATGCCTTAAAATGGCTCATACAATTATAAATAGAGTGACCAACTGCTAACCGGCAAGCGTCGCCGGCAAGTCCACTAATAAGTCCAGTTAACATAATTACCGCATCAATGATACGTTCAAGGGTCTCCGTTACTTCACCGCGCCCTGCGTCTTCTAGTGCCTGCCTGCCAAGCTCACGAAACATCCTGTTACATAGATCCGTAAGAGCCAGAGCGCTCCTAATCGATGCGCTGTCCTCACCGGTGATCTTGACATTAAGCGGCACCTCATACCATTTAGCGAGGGCATCCCCTATACCTGCAGCAAGATACCTAACAGGGGCATCACATAATATCCGCGAGTCTACTATTGCGACGACAGGACTACGCCTCAGGCTGATGCTTCCCTCAAAAATTCCCTCGTCAGAGTAGCTTACGGAAACTGACGACCAGGCCGCGCATGTTGCCGCTATAGTCGGCACAGTGATTACGGGTCTCCAAGTTACATCACCGACGGCCTTGACGCAATCAAGGGCCCGTCCGCCACCAACGCCAACCACCAAATCATACCTTCCAGCCTCGACCTTGTCGGCGTATCGCTTGATCATGTTTTGCGAACAATAACCTGAAAACTCTTCAACATCAAAGCTCACCTTTGCTACTTCGAAGGAAGCCTGCATTTTAGCTAGGGCGGCTCCGAGAGCTCTCCTACCCCCTATCACCAGGGCGCGTGAACCATATCGAGCCACGTAATCCCCTATTCTTTCTATCGCCCCGACCCCACGTGCGAATTCATTAGGCGCAACCTTGGCATTAAACACTTCAATACACCTCCTGCATGATTCTGAGCTAAACTTATTCTCCATCCACCTACTCTTTAATTGCGCCCATGACTAACCCTGCGGCTACCCTCCTTTGAGCTACCAAATATACCAGCATGGGGGGTACCACGCTGAGCAAAGTGGCTGCCATCACTAGATTCCATTGTATCGTCGTTTCGCCAAGTAAGCGGTATATTCCAACGGTAACGGGCATCTTCGATGTATCGGTAATCAGGATCAGTGGTATGATAAATTGCGCCCACCCCAGGATGAAGGTGGTCATAAACGCAGATACAAGCCCCGGCACAGCGAGCGGCAATAAGATCCTAATAATCGCCTGCAATCTAGTGCAGCCATCGACCATAGCAGCTTCATCGAGACTGCTTGAGATGGTGTCAAAGTACCCCTTCAAAAGCAATATCGGAAAGGGTAGCCCTGTTGCCGCCGCAGTAACAAATACCGCAGCATATGTGTTGATCGCGTTTAATTTCGCGGCCATGACGAAGACGGGTACTAGCAATATGATAAGAGGTATCATCTGAGTTACCATAACGCCAAATAGAAAAACCTGGCGCCCGGAAAACTTAAACCTCGACAAGGCATACGCCGCTGGGGTGGCTACAGCCAAGATAATACAACTGACACCGATACTGTATATAAACGAATTAGTTAATTGTCTGCCTAGAGGTATCACCTTCCACATATCAACAAAATTCTTCCAATGAAAATAGACCGGAATCATAAGTTGTGCCCCTAGTTTGCTCTCCGGGGTAAGCGCCGCAATCACAGCTGAGTAGACGGGAAGTAAGAGGTATATTACGAATGCAATCGCCCCTATGTGAATAAGAATCCTACCCACTCTAGTCTTCATACGCGTCACTGTTTTCACCCCCGTGGCACTCTTGCACCGGACAACGCCCCCCGCCCTTTTCTCAATCCCGCGATCATGATGCTTCCCTCCGCTCGAGCTTAAAGTAGGCGTAATTAACTATAAGCAAAATGATAAGGCCGATTACCGCCATAGCGCTTGCTGTTCCCAAATCATTGCTTAAGAACGCCTTCTTATAGATGGCTATGGACAAGACTGAGGTTACATTTAATGGGCCCCCACCAGTCAATGCGTAAATCATGTCGAAGATAATCACTGTCCACGTAACCATTATCAAGGTAACAGCTGAAAGTATAGGCCTAATACTTGGAATAGTAACAAATAAAAGCTTCTGCAGGGGACCCGCCCCATCAAGTTCGGCGGCTTCAAATAGCTCTTGTGGCACGGATTGCAAGGCCCCCAAAATAGCTACAGTGGCAAATGGGGTGCCCCTCCAGATTCTCATCATGATGACAGAAAGCATTGCATTTGAAGGGGATAAAAAATCTATAGGGGTACTGAGTAACCTCAACCGGAGCAGAAGTCCATTGGCTATCCCGTACCAAGGGTGTAAGAACCACCCCCATATGACGCCCACAAGATTCTCGGGAATCAACCACGGGACGAGCACGAGCGCCCTGAGCAAGCCTCGTAATTTCAGATCTTGATTCAGGAGCAAGGCACCTATTAGGCTAAGTATGATTATCCCCGGGACGCACACAATCACTAGAATTCCAGTCCGCGCCAAGGTAGAGCCAAATTCCGGCGTCAAAAGACCTAAATAATTATCAAACCCAACATAGCTCACGAATCCGAGCAATGTCGCCTTGCTAAACGAAAAGCGTATAGCTTCGGTTAAGGGATATAAATAGATGAGGCAAAAAAGAAATCCTGCCGGCAAAATGTAAAAGTATGGTGAAAGCTGCCTCAACCATGTAGAGTTTTTCAGTCCCCTGATATCCTCGCCCACAGGTTTTGTATACACGCTTTTTACCACCTCCACGTCTACCTAACCCCTAGAGAAGTGAGACGATGTTCCCGAATAAACCAAAAAGAAATATAGTTTAAAGCCATCACCGGCGTTAGGGAAAGGGAAACTCCGATCCTCCCTTCCCTAACGCCAGTATCCTATACAGCCCTGCCACTGTTTAATTCCCTTATGGTAACCCTGCACCCATTACTTTTTTAATTTCCTGGCTAACCTGGCTGCGTTTGATAATGCCTCTTGAGGGGTTAGCACCCCGGCGATGGCCCTTTGAATGTTTTCATTCAGCCCGCCCTCACCATCTCTGATGGCAGTTAGGTCGGGAGTCTTAGGATAAGAAAAGCCCTTCTGGACCTGCTGAATGAACGGCTGCCAATACCACTTCTTAAACTCCGGCATCGAATATTCCCCGGTCTGGGCAGGAACGGTGCCATACGCGACGTCATGTTTATACTGCCACTCGGGGCGTACTAAGAAACTCAGAAGCTTCCAGGCTTCCTTCGGGTGCTTTGTATGCGCGGAAACCACCCAGCAGTCGTTTCCGAGAATACTATAGTTGCCCTTTTTCCCTTTGGGTAACGTGGAAATTCCTATTGGGCTCTTTTCCTTGTTCGAAAAGTCAAAGGTCTGCTCCAAAATGGGGAGAAACCAGGGTCCGTCATTATACACCATTGCAATTTTGCCATCTCTGAAGAGCGGACGCAGGTCACCACGGTTGTATTGTATAACATTTGGCTGGGTTGCCTTGGATTTATTCAAGTCAACAAGGTACTGTAACGCCTCCACGCCATCGGGTCCGTCAAATAGCGGATCACCTTCATCATCCAACATTCCGCGTCCGCTGTTTGAGTGGTAGATAACGGCCCACTGATCGTAAATGAACGGGTCCGCCTTTCCGGACATCCCGAGTCCCCAAACCTTTGTATTCCGGGAAATCTTTATGGCGTAATCTTTGAGTTCATCCCATGTCTGTGGGGGAACGTCTGGGGCAAACCCCGCCTTTGCGAATACATCTTTATGCCAGTATAAAGCTAAGGCGGCTACAGCAGTGGGTACACCATAAATGTGACCTTTCCATGAGGCCGCCTTCCATAATGCTTCGGGTATACGAGCCTTAAGATCCTGATCCAGCAAGTCGTCCAAAGGTTCCACAAGCTTTTGATCAGCGTACTGAGGTATACCCGGGTACCAGGCCATATATACATCGGGGTCGGTCTTGGTGGCCCACATTACTGCCAGTCGGGAGAAATACTCTACCCATCCAAGGTCTACTATCTCAACCTTGATGTTAGGGTTCTCCTTCATAAAGGCAGCAATCGCTGGTTCAAGGAAAGCCCTTGCCGTACTCGGTGTTCCGGGCCGCATTACTTTAAGCGTTATCTCTCCAGATGCAAATGCATTAGCGGCGCCCACTATGAGGGTTGCAATCACCAGAAGTACCAGAGACGAAACTATTCTTTTCCTCATTGTCCAGTCTCCTTTCTTCATGACGTTACTTATACATCAGCAACGTCAAGATTTTATGTGAGTTTGTTCTGGGTGGCGTATTCTCTTTTTTAGACCCTATGCCTGCCTTTCTTGCCCAAACTAGAGAATACGCCGCCTACAGTTTAAGTTCTTTCTACACGAGCTATTTTATGGCTGCCGCCCGTGCACGCACTTCCTCCACTAGATGCTCAAACCTTCTTTTATATTCCTCTGTCACAGGCGTCGCTGGCATACGACATAGCGTCGTTACCGGGAGGCCCGCCATCTGAAGTCCACGCTTTATCAGCTGTAACAGCCACGCCGTGCCACCGACCGCCCCAACTTCCCAGAAGAAATCAAACAGAGGAGACATAGCGATATGTAGCTGCTTCGCACGTTCCCAATCTTTGGCCTTGATGGCATCCCACATCGCAAATTCCACTTCCGGCAGGTAAGGAGCGGAGTTAGAAATAAACCCAGGTGTACCGACCATCGAGGCATATGGCTCAAAGTACTCGCCGTTGCCGTTGATCACCGCTATACGATCCCCAAAGCGCCGAACACAGCGGTCGAATTTTATAATGTCAATGGTACACTCCTTCAATGCGACGACGTTCTCCAGCTTTGCCAATCTTTCAATCATCGGGATCGGAAGATCCACCTGGGTCACGAATGGGTTGTTGTAGATCATGATCCCTATATTAATTGCCTCTGATATCTTCGAGTAATGCTGTATTACTTCATCATCTGTGGGTCTCCAGTAATAGGGTGGAATTACCATAACGCCATCACATCCCACTTGCTGCGCCCACTTTGCGAGTTCTACGCTCACCGAAGTGCTGCTGTGGTTGCATCCCGCGAATAGTGTCGCGCGCCCCTGGGCTTCCTCGGCCGCGACTTTTACGATTTGTTGCCGCTCAGATTCCGTAAGGACATTACATTCCCCGACGCTTCCTGTTACTATGATGGTGGCGTTTCCCCTCACGAACCCCTTCTCAACCATGAAGCGTATCTGGGCCCTGACTCCATCCAAATCCACGGAGTAATCCTCTTTGAATGGGGTAGTCATGACTACCTGTGGCCCTACAATCAAAGTCCTGAGTCGCTCCAACCTGCTATCCATCGATGTTTAAATCTCCTTTCATAAGATAAATCTGCATACATGGTGGTAGTTGTAACCTGCAGTGGCTGTGCTGGTCTTTAGCTCCTATATCACCCAATAACTGTAAATTGTCAATCTGTTCCGCTTTGCGGAACAATTATTCCGATTATAAAGCAAAGCACCTCATTTGCTAATAATGGTGAAATTGGTGCTAAGTAACATTAATAAATTACATGTAACATATAATATGGATAACTATTCAACATACTACACTATGTTGGCCTTCACTCGAAGCTCAGATCCCTTGTAACCTATACTTTTCGAAAAATTACTTGCGATCTCCGTTACTACCTCAATCAATTCCGACATTCGTAGATAAAGATCCTGATAATTTCCTGAAATACCCAACCCCCCGATAACCTCGTTTCTTACATCAAACACGGGAGCCGAAATGCACATGACCCCTTCATTACCTTCGCAACAATTCAGCGCATAACCTTGCTTTCGTACAATCTCTAAATGTTTCCTGAACTCATTAGGATCGGTGATTGTTGCGTCAGTATATTTCCGAAACTCAAGCCGTCGAATAATCGATTCCATCAAGTCCGGTTCCATCCACGCCAAGAGCACCTTTCCTATCGCCGTACAATGAAGAGGTACACGCGTCCCATCACGAACTGCAACTCGAACTGGGCGATTACACTCCACGTTGTGAAGCTGGATGGCAACCTTCTCTACCATATCAAGAACTCCGAAATGGGACGTCTCTCCAGTAAGACGCATGAGCTCTTCAAGGTATACAGTAACCCTCTGTTTCAGATAGTCGGCCCTGAGACACCTCATGCCAATTTGAAATGCTACGGCACCAATATAGTACTTATGGGTTTCTGGGTTCTGTTCGAGGAAACCTCTTGAAGCCAGGCTTGATATGAGACGATGCGCTGCAGCCTTGCTGATACCCGTCCGCCGGCAAAGTTCCGCGAGGCTTAACTCCGTATCATCGCTGTTGAAACATTCGATTATCTGTAACGCCTTTATTACTGATTTATTGATTTCAGACATGCCACCGATACCTCGTAAATACTCCCGGGGGGAAGCATATGGTTTCCACGCGGTTTCGTTTATTCCATTATTTATTCAATCAACCACCTACCTATCATATTGGTCCGCTTATCGGAATATCTAGTCCATATTTTATATATTCGACACGCCATTCTTATTTCCTTCTAAAAAAATATGGACTGGGATAAAAAACCCGGTCCAATATCCTACGGGTAATTCGTATATATGTCTAAAGATATTCTCCAGGCGGCATACAAGATCTGCAAATCGCATAGCGTCTGAAGCAATCATCCCTCAAAACGCCAGCTATTTCCCTCACATAGCAACCCCTATCTTCTTCCATAAGGAACTCCGAGGTGGGTGGTCGTGTTGAAACGCCTTCGCCGCCAGGGCTACTGCCAGCGTCTCCCTGGCTTCCTCTATGCTAGTGGGCAAGGCCCCGCCCCCCTCGATCGCATCGAGGAAATCATGAGCCTGGGCGATGAAGGGGTCATCCCTGGTGATGCGGTAGCGCCCCATTTCCTCCCACTTGTTTGCGTCGCTGTTGCAGAAGGATATCTTGTGCATCTCTCCATCAACCGTGTACCTGAGGTTCCCCTTGTTCCCGATCAGCTCGATTTCAACTATGTTGGGCTGCTGGAACTGGTTGGTGAAAAGCTCAACCAGCGCCCCTCCCTCCCGGAAGCGCAGAAGGATGATCGAGCTGTCCTCGACCTCGACGCCTTCGAACTCCAGGCGGTCGTAAAATGCCACTGTATCATCGACCTCGCCGAAGAACCATTGGGCGAGGTTTATGGAGTGGCTCGCGGCATCCAGGATGCACCCGCCACCCATATCCGCCCGGGCATAATAGATCCGCTGGTAGTCGGGCCGGTACTTTCTATAGTCCTGGGAGAAGTTGAAGCGCCCCATCCGGAGCCTCCCGGTTATGCCGCTGCCGGCAAGCTCCTTGAGGCGTTTGAAGGAATGGGTGCTGCGGCGGACATAAGCCACCCCGCAGGGGATGCCTCGAGCCAGCTCTATTAGGCGGTCCACCCCTTCCATATTTACCGAGAGGGGTTTCTCTATGAGAAACGGAATCCTGTGCTCCGCGCAGCGCAGCGCCATTGGTATATGCATGTTGGCCGGCGTGGCTATAAGGATTCCATCAAAGCCTGTCGGATCGACCTCGTTGAAGTCACTAAAGGTCGCTTTTACCGGATAGCTCTCCTTGAGTTTAGCAAGCCTCTCCGGATTCGCATCGCACACCGAAACCTCGGCCCGTCCCGTGGCCAGGAAGCACCGCACATGCCTCTCCCCGATACCCCCACCACCAACCACCAGAATGCTCTTCCTCTTCATATTCATATTCCGACACACCCTTCATACATCCCAGCATACATTTCAGCACGCCCTCCCTGCATCTTCCAATGCGCCCCATACCCCATATATACATCTCGCCATTCGCATTCGAACTCGCATTCGAACTCGGCACTCGTCCCCATCGCGAAAAGATAGAGGCCTATCGAGTGGGTTTACCAGGCTCCCTAGGATGGCAACTGTGCAAAGGAAAATCCCAGCTTCTCGTAGCCCTCGCGCAGCTTCAAAAAGGCATCACGCAGGTAGATTATGTCCGCGCCGTTGGAGATGAAGAGATACCCCATATCCAGGAGCTTCCTGGTCCACTCCGGCGACACCCCGGGCGCGCCTGCGAACTTCCCGTGCTTCCTCGCCACCTCCCCGACCTTCTTGAGCACGTCCCATATCTCGGGGCGATCTATCTCCCCGGGGAATCCCAAGCCCTGGCTCAGATCGGCAATCCCAACAAAGAGGATATCCAGGCCCGGCATCTGGGCTATATCCTCCAGGTAGGGTAATATCTCAGGATCTTCGACCTGGAAGGCCAGGAAGGTTTCTTCGTTTGAAAACTTGAGGTAATCCTTGAAATTCATAAGCCCCCAGTCAGCGTCCGCGTTGACCCCGTCGATCCCCCTGCGGCCAGTGGGGAAAAACCTCGTGGCGCGGACCCAGGCCTTCGCCTCCTCCACTGAGAGCACATGGGGCACCATAATCCCCTTGACGCCCATCTCCATAGGCCTGATAGCCGATGAATAACCCGCCTTCCCGATGCGGACCATCGTATCCATCCCCGTCAACCGCGCGGCCCTCACCATGCCGGCGAGAGTCTCGTCGTTGGTCCAAAGGTGTTCCTGACATATCCAGAGGCAATCAAACCCGATCAGGCCAACCATCTCCACAATAGCGGGCTCGTTGAAATTCGTTTTGGTGCAGAGCACCGGCTTACCGTCCCTCAATTTGGCTAGAACCCTGCTCTTCTGCATTTGCGTCTATATTCCTCCTGCTCCCACACTATATAGGCACTGCATAAAGGCTCAATCGTGGCGATAATGGTAATTATAAATGCTAACTATGCATCCATGCCGCCAATCAGCTGATCAGTTAATCCGCTAATCCGCCAGCGGCAACGTAATGCGCCTGCCGCCCTGCCTCTCCGAGCGATAAAATCCCTCGATCATCTCGAGCGCGGCCAAGCCATCCTCACCCGTAGAGATGCTGTCCCGGCCCTCCTCGATGCAGGCTATGATCTCCCTTACCGCGTCCACAAACCAATTATTATCCTCGGGCTTCTTAATCGTCTCATCTAGGTAGAGTTCTCTATACCCCTCAAATCGACTGCTGGGGCGGCTCCGCCATACGGAGAAATCAGGGAGGGTGAGCCGCCCCCAAGTCCCCTGAAACTCCAGCTCAAACCTGACATAGTCAGTCCGCTGGTTTACGAATCCCACAGCTGTGACGCCATTCTTGAAAGCCACATAGTTGACGCATGTATCCTCCATCGCCTGTTTCCTCACCCACTGGACATGGGCCTGGACCCAGGCGACCTCCCCGGCGAAGAATCGAAACATGTCATAGAGGTGGGTCCCATCATGGAGCATCGGCCCCTCAGTCTCAAAAACAGAATCAGGGATGAGGCCGCGCTGTGGCATGGACCCCTGGCAGTAACCTGTGATATGTAGCAGATCGCCGATCAGGCCATCGTTGATCAGCCGCCTTGCCTCATGATAGACGCTTCCCCATCGCCTGCTGTGGTTGATGATGAGCCTCGTCCCGCGACGCCTGCAGGCGTCGACGATCACCCGTGCATCCTCAAGAGTAGTGGCGATAGGCTTTTCGCAGAAGATGGCCTTGACCTGGTTTTCGCAGGCAGCAAGCACCATGTCCCTGTGTAGGGTGGGGTGGACGCAGATACTGACGATATCTGGTCTCTCTCTGATCAGCATCTCCCGGAAATCAGTGTACTGAGCCCGCACACCCCACCGGGCCGTGAAACGGTCGAGATTCTCCTGAGAGCGGCCGCAAACCGCCACCATCTGGGTTTTAGGGCACGCGGCGTATGCTCCTGCATGGGTACAGGGGTGAGGCCGATAGGCGTCATCCTCCAAGGTGCTGGCGATCCGCCCCGTGCCGATTATCGCGACCCGGTATACCCGGTTACTCATATCCGCACCTCCAGACGCGTCCCAAACTCCGTGTCATTTCTCGTAGGGTAATCGCTTCGAAAGTGGCCACCCCTACTCTCCCTGCGCAACAGGGCAGCTTCCAAAATGACCTTGTCGACCAGCAGCGCGTTCAATAAATCCAGCAAAGCCGGATCACCGGCACTGGTACCGGCACCGGCGTCTTCGACCGGCCCTTCGGGGGCGAGGCCGTATTCGCGCTTCAGCGCCTCGATCCTCTCAAGCCCTCGCCGGAGGCCCTCTTCGTCCCGGATCACGTTTGCGCTCAGCGACATCATCTGCCTCAGCTCCTCTACAAGCCCGGAGGCCACCGCACCAGCCGGCAATGCCGCATCGCCAGAGCCGGACCGACCTGGAGTACCCGCCGGTGCGGCCGGCCCAGCGCTGTCAGTTTGCGTGGTGCGGGAAGCGCCAACCCTGCGTTTAGCCTTAGCAATCTTAGCCACCTTGGCGCGCTGCGCCGCAAACGAGCCCGCCCGCGCCCCGAACACCATCGTGGATGCCATCATGTTCCCGCCGAGGCGATCAGCCCCGTGAGGCCCGGCAGCCACCTCCCCGCAGGCGAAGAGCCCCGGGACCGTCGTTTGGCATTGCTCATCTATCACTACCCCGCCGTTGAAGGCCTGGACAAAGGGGGCTATCTCAACCCGGTCCTCATAGAGGTCAGCACCCAACCTCTTCATCCACCGCAACCATCCCCCAAGGGGGCCGGATTCCAGCTCGCTCCTGGGAACATGGCTAAAATCCACGATGATCCCGCCGCGCTCGGTGCCGCGGCCGGCGAGGATCTCCGAGAAGATCGCCCTGTCGATGGCCGACGACGGGTCGGTCACGGTATACGGCGCGTGGGTCTTGCGAAGATAACAGTATTCCAGGTAGGTCTCCCGCGGTAAATAACGCTCTATGAACTCCTCTCCCTCGCCGTTTACGAGCCGGGGCTGGTATTCGAAAAACTGCTCCGTGAACAGGGCCGACCAAACCGGGGCGACCATCCCGAAGGACATCTGGATGAATTCCATATTCGTAAGGGTGGCTCCGGCCCGGAGGGCGAGCGCATATCCATCGCCCGCGACATCCCGGGTCGTGAGGTTATATTTGAATAGCCCCCCTCCACCCCCCGTCGCGAGTATGACGGCGGGGGCGTAAACCGTTATAGGCTGCGCCACGGACTGCATTGCAGGCCGCTTTACGGGCTGGCCGCCGCCCGGGTCGCCACCCATCACACCCATCACCCCACGGACCCCGGCGCATTCACCCTCCTCGAGGATAATGGAGGTGGCGCGGCAGCCTTCGATGACCGTAACGCCCCGGCGCCGGACCTCGTCGCCCAGGACCTTCTTGATATTCGACATGTCATATGCCATGACCGAACGCGGCTTCCGGTTGAAGCAGTGGCAACCCTCCACCGGCCTGATCAGGATGCCCATCTCCTCCAGCTCCTTCAGCCGGACCGGGGCCTCCGTCGCAAGAATACGCGCGAGCCCTGGGTCGCACATGCCCTGCGCCGCGGCGATAATATCCTCATAGTGTGCCTCGATCGAATCGCTCGGGTCCGCGAGCCCTGTCGCAGCCGAAACCCCCCACCCGGGCGTCAGGGGATAAAACGTCGATCCCGTCTGGCAGAGCCGGCCTTTCGTCAACATCATAACCCTGGCCCCGCCATCGCTGGCCGCGATCGCCGCCCTGATGCCCGCCGCCCCGCTCCCGATAACGATGACGTCGGCCTCATATACATCACCGGTTACAGATATACCCATACCTGCGACACCCCTGTCTGCATAAGGGCCCGGTCCTACATAAGAGCCTGGCCCTGCATAAAAGCTTGAACTGCACGAGAGCTTGAAATATATGATAACTTAGACTGCTGGTTCTCAGACCACTGGCTCAGCCCTTGACGGCCCCTTCTATAAGGCCCTGTAATATCCACTTCTGGAATAGCAACGCCACGATGATAACCGGGATCGTGGCCACAACCGCCGCCGCCATCAACTGGGCAAAGGCCACCTTGTAAACCCCGACGAACAAGCTTATCCACACCGGGTAGGGGACGGACTTGGTCTCCGTCAGGACCAGGCCGATCAAGAATTCATTCCATGAGCTTATGAAGGCGAAGATCCCCGTGGCGGCCAACCCTGGCAGTGAAAGCGGCAGGATTATTTTGTAAAGGGCCTGCAGCCTCGTGCACCCATCGACCATTGCCGCCTCCTCTAGACTCGCAGGGATGGTATCGAAGAATCCCTTCATTACCCAGACCGAATAGGGCATTATGTAGGCCACATATGTCAGAATTAGGATCAGCTTTGTGTCGTAGAGGCCGGCCTTGATGGTAAACAGGTAATACGGGATCAAAATGCCCATTGTAGGTACCATCGAGCTGAAAAGCATGGTAAAAAGGATCGTGTTCTTCCCCTTCACACGCAAACGCGACAGCGCGTACGCCGCCAGGACTGCCAGCACCACGACGATGGCCGTCGTCGGCAGGGCTATTGCCAGGCTGTTAGCAAAGGACTGGTACCCCCCCTGGACCTCCGTAAAGATGGAAATATAATTATGGAAGGTCGGATGCTGGGGCAAAACGTGAAAGTTGGGATAGTTATTTGAATATATCTCGCGTTCGCGCATGAGCGACGTTACGAACATCCAGAAGAAAGGGATCAAGAGCAGCCCCATGGATATGACGACTGCAACATAGGTCAAAGCCTGCAAAACGGTCTTCCTGCGAATTTTCACTCTGAACCACCCCTATCCGACCAGGTTCTATCCGGCCCGGTTATCCGGGTCATCCGAGTTATCCGGGTTATCTTGCTCCGTCTCCTATTCATACGAAACGCCCCTGTAGAGGAACTTGAAATATCCAAGGTTCATCAGAAGAATCACGATGGATATCACAAAGGCCAGCGCGGCGCCATATCCAAACCGCAGGAGCTTGAACGACTGGGCATAGGCCATGTAGTTGGCCACCATGGTTGCATCGGCCGGGCCGCCCTCGGTCAGGACATATATCATGTCAAATGCCTTGAGGGTATTGACCGATAGCACCACCATGATTATGACCATTGAAGGGCGGAGCAGTGGGAGCGTAATGCGCCAGAAGCGCTCGAAGACGCCGGCTCCGTCGATATAGGCCGCCTCATAAAGCCCGGCTGGAATGCTCTGCAGGGCCGCCAAGAAAAGCAGCGTGATAAAAGGCAACGTTTTATATACCATGGTCACTATCACTGCGATCATTGCGGGGCCAGGCTTCATCAGCCAGTTCTCGAAATGACCGAGCGCCCCCATGGAAATCAGAAGATTGTTTATAAGGCCGAGGCGTGGGTTGAACATCCACTTCCACATGAGGCCATTGGCTATGGGTGCAACAGCCCAGGGAATGAGCAACAGGGCACGGCATAGCCCGCGACCCTTGAAATTCTGGTTCAAAAGCAGAGCTAACAATAATGACAGAACCAGAGTCATCACCGTAACACCCACGGAGAAAACGATGGTTGCCTTGAAGCTCTTGATTATCCGTGGGTCAAGAAAGAGATTGATGTAGTTCTGAAGCCCGACAAAACTGAATTTACCCGTGCCGAAATCGATATTATTGAGGCTCATCCAGAATGCATAAATCATGGGATAAAAAAGCAAACCAACTATAGCAAGCATGGCAGGGGCTATGAGAATGGACCCGAACCCCTGTTCGCCCAGCTGCCTTCCTGAGCCTTTTCGATTGCTTGAAGTTCGACTGCCCGAAGTGAGATCCGCCGCCCGGGGGGCAGCCGGCGGCCTGAATTCCCGTGCCAAGGTTTATGCCTCCCTTCCCGCCGGCGCCAGGGCCGGGGCGGGGCCCGCTCGAGTTGGCTCCCCGCCCCCCGCCAGCGCTCTGTATGCTCCTATATACCGTTTTCATTTGCCGCTGCGAACGCGAATTACCTCGGCCTCCATCTCCTTCAGGGCCTGCTCTGCCGTCTTCTCCCCGAGCACATAAGCCTGGAGGATTGGCGACGTTGCCTCCTGCTCGGCGTTATAGTACTTGTCAGCCCAGCGCTCGTGAGGGTACTTGGCCTGCTCGAAGGCCACGGGGATGAAGGGGTACTGCTTCACTAGATCAGCATCATTAATCATGCTCTTCCTTACCGCTACGAAACCGTAGTCGGTCATCGAGAACTTCTGGATCTCGGGCGAGACCAGGAACTTCGCAAAGCCGACAGCCGCGTCCAGGTTGGGAGTCCCCTTGCGGATCACAAGGCCCATTGAACCAGGGAGTGAAGCGCTCCGCTTTGCACCAGGCAAGGCGCCTTTCGTTCCAAGATCTCCTGGGAATACGGTCAGGCCGGCCTTCTTCAGCATCTCGGGGAACTCCTGCCTCATGAACGATTCAACAGCGCCGATCCCTTCGTAGGTCATCGCCAGCTTGCCAGCGGCGAAGGCTTTGCGGATGTCCGGACCCAAGGTGTTGATGGCAGACGGATCGGCCCACGGAGCGGCATAGAATTGCTTTATCCAGTAAAGGGCCCGCTTCCCGTATTCATTGTTGAAGGCGGGAGCCAGCTTGCCATCCTTCTCCTTAAGAAATGCTCCGCCCACGTTCTGAATCGTTTGCATGAAGGAGGCGAAGAGCCCGAGCACGGCCCCTTCCCGGGCGAATCCGTAGATGTCAGGCAAGCCGTCGCCGTTCTTGTCCAGCGTCAACTTCGCGGCCGCGGCAGCCATCTCGTCGAGGTTTACAGGGGGCTTAAGCCCGGCCTCATTGAAGAGTTCCTTGTTGTAGTAGAGGCCATAGATGGAGAGGAACAGCGGCGTGCCGTACCACCGGCCGTTCCTTACAGTAGCTATCGCTGCCGCATCCGCTATATCATCCCTCAGGTCTTTGGGGAGATTGTCAGTGATGTCTTCAAGGTAGGGCTCAAACTCGGTGGTCCAGCCCTGGAAGCTCCACATCATGTCCCAGTCAGCCACCCTGTTGAACAGGCCCATTGCGACCTTATCATGATACATGGAGGCTGGCACGGATACGAACTTGACCTTTGTACCGGTCTTCTTGGCATACATGTCGAGGATCTTGTTCATCGTCTGGCCTGGTGAGTGATAAGTTATGATGGTGAGCTCGGATTTGCCGGCCGCAAATACTCCCGTAGTTCCTAGAACACCAAGAATTAGAGTGAGCACCAACAACGTCGAAACAAGGCGCCTTGCCATCTTTCACTTCCCCTTCCTTACTGTAGTTCTTCCTTACTAAATCATTTCGACTCATTTTGACCAACAATCTTGACCGACGCGCAATCGACCCTTCCAGAAACGACACGACAAACACAGCAAGCCTTCAATAATCCAGCCCAGAATCCAATCCGACCTGACCCAACCAATTAGAATCTAAGCCGGTTGAATTCCCTCCCGCACCACCTCCATGGATGATCATTGTTTCTCATTATCCGGAATATACTTTCAACATATTAAAAATTCGTCATGCCTCACAAAATTCCTGCAAGAGGACCGGCCTTCCACCCTCCTCCCGGGATTTGATCCCGGCGATTACCACCTTGACCATCTCGATCGTTTCCTCCGGGGGGTAGGGGTAGGAGAAATCGCCTCCAAGGAAATCCCTTACGAACTCGACGAAGGATTCCAGCTGCTTCTTGAACATGTAGAAGCTGTCCGCGATCGCGATGGTCCTGGAGGCTTTACTCCCAATGACGTCGTAGCGGGCGAGCTGCGAGCGGTAGATAACGTTGACCACCGCCTGCCTGCCGTCGGCGTACCTGAGGTGCACCACGTTCGCTCTCTCGGTGCCAAGATTCTGAACGCGCTCCACCCCGCCGCCGCTGATCCGCCAGAGGCCTTCGAGGGCATGTATTCCATACTTCTCCCAGCTCTTATTCATCATGCAGTCAACGAATTCGATCTCGCCTATGGCCTCGCGGTCCATCTCCTCGATCTCCCTAGCATAACGGTACCCGGATGAGGAGAGGACCGGCCTACCCTCCCTAAAATACCTCACAAATTCCCTCAAATCCGCCTCGTTATCAGTCAGGGGCTTGTCGATAAAAATAGGTATATTGCGCTCGATAAAGGGGCGGGCCAGCCCGAGGTGCAACGAGCCCACATCCTCCCCGATGATCACAGCGTCAACCTCCCCTATCACATCCTCGGGGCGGTCCACGATATGTTCGATCAGGGATGTAGCTGCGATATCCTCTGCATCCTCTCTATTCTCGGTCCAGACATGGGTCACCTTGGCCCCCTCTATGCCCAGATTCTCCCCGGGCTGCCTCGAGAGGTAATCATAAATGACGGGGAACGGGATTCTCTTCATCCTCTCCTCATCATAACCGCCGTTGATTATGGCGCTCCAGGAGTAGGGGTGCCCATTACCCTCGCTCCGTCCCAGCATCGCGAGTCTAATCATTACCGTCCTGCCACCTCCCTCTCATGTCCCAAATCCCAGACTAAATATTGCCGGAGTAACCACACCACAGTAGAACCAGCCAACACCCAGCCCCGCGTGAAATCCCAACCGACTGCGCTCCGTCTATGTTCCACGTCTATGTTCTATGTTCCGAAGGCTCTGAAGCCGATAAATTGAACAACATCCGGCGAAAAACGTCCTCCCCAACGGGATTCGATTCGCTCAATAAGATCCGCAATAAAATTCGCAAAGGATTCGCAGGCTACTTGGCTGTGTAGCCGCCGTCGACCATGAGATTAGCCCCGGTTATATAGGACGATGCGTCCGAGGCGAAGAAGACCACGGCCCCCTTGATTTCCTCTCCGCCTGCCATCCTGCCTAGGAAGGTCCGCTTGCTATATCTCTCGACAAAAGCCGGGTTTTGGTTTGCGAATAGCCCGCCGGGCGATATGGCATTCACGCGGACGCCATAAGGTCCGAGCTTGGCGGCAAGGTAGCGGGTGAGATTGATCATGCCTGCCTTGTGAAAGAAGTAGTCAGGCGGGGCATCCATCTCCGTCCCCTCGTAAAGCGAGAAATCAGGCCCCACCACGCCCTGGATGGAGGCGATATTGATTATGCTCCCCTGGCGGCGCTCCACCATATTCTGGCTGAAGATCCTGGTCAGCATGAAAACCCCTGTCGCATTTACCTCCATGGATTCCGCAAAGCTCTCTATTGGATCGTCATACCCTTTCATGGGCCGGGATACAGCGTTGTTGACCAGGATGTCGATCTTGCCCTGCTCCTCTAGGATCCTCCTGTAAAGCTCCCTGGCCGAGACCTCGCTGGCCTGGTCTAGCTGGCCGGCCAGGACCTTATAGCCCTTTTGGGACAGCTCATCCGCCAGGCCGTGACACTTCTCAACACTGCGCGATGCGATGTATGTAGTCGCCCCCGCCTCAGCTAACGCCTCCACGATGAACCTCCCGTACCGACCGGCACCCCCGGTAACAAGGGCCACCTTGCCATCAAGCAAAAAGAAATTAAGAGCTTTCATCTTCAACCACAAACCCCCAATGGATTTCTACCTCGAAAATAAATATCACCCCAGCTAAAGCCGTTTTCATCCTCTGTTGGTTCCGCCGAAGGCGGCATGGGCGTCTACCCCGGAAATAACCCGATTACTTCTAGGGACATTTTCATTCTCTATGGCGCCGCACCGCGGCATGGGGGTCTAACCGGAACCTACAATGTATCCTCATATCCTCAGCATTTCTTACTATCCGAAATATACTTCCGACATATTAAATCTTCGCGGTTTCTCATACGATTCCTGCAAACTACGATAATATTGTTAAGATTGTTAACATAGTTCTAACCCGCCCTACTGCTCCGCCTTCCCGTTCGCCAGCCCATTATTCTCTATCTCCTTCTCCGGATGCCCGTTCTCCATATACCCGGCGCCCGAGGCAGCCTGGTACCATTGCAGGTGGCGTCTCAATATCTCCGCAGCTTTGCAGGGGTCTTTCTCCCTTATGGCCTGGAGGATCTCCCTGTGTTCCCTGACAACCCTGGGGCGGTCGGTGCTCGAAGCGCCCGAGCGGGTCATCTCGAAGAATTTTGCTATCACATCGGCAAAAGCCGAAAGGGCTTTGTTTTTCGAGGCCCTGATGAGAACGCGGTGAAACTCCGCGTCAGCCCTTACGTGAACCTCCCAGTCGTCGCCGGCGTTTTCCATAGTCTCTATTGCCCCGGCCATATCGTCAATATCCTCTGCAGTCGCTCTATCCGCTACAAGAGGCATAATGCCAGTTTCAACAAGGCACCTGGCCTCGAAGAGATCCAGTACCGTCGGCTCGCTGAACTGTAAACCAAAGGTCAGGTAATCAACCAGCGCATCCGCGTCCAGGTTCCTCAGGACGATACCTTCCTTTTGTTTCGTCTCGATGATGCCGAGCGACTGAAGAGACTTTACCGCTTCCCTTATCGAGGTCCTGCTGACGCCGAATTGCTCGCACAGCTCCTTCTCAGTAGGAAGCCTATCGCCAGGCCCAAGGTTGTTCCTTATGATATAGTCCTTTATCTCTCGAGCGACGAGCTCGTATATCGGTTGCTTGTTAATAATATTCAAGGCCTCTCCCTCTACCTTCCTAAACCGGTATCCCATTTAGCACAGTATCCTATGACCCCACATTCACCCTCATACTCATCCGGTTAACGCCTATATAGCCCTTACCGGCACCTGCGCAGTGCCGTGGAGTGCCTGGGTAGTCATTATTTCTGGAGGCGGGCTTGGCATTTATCGTTTAAGATTATTATCATAATATCATACAAATGGATAAAAGGCAATATACCACCTGAAGACTTGCCATACGATATAGCATATTTTCTGTAGATAAGATATGCCATTAGGTGCAGTATACCGGCCCGGATGTCCGGGATCGCAACAAAAACCGCCGGCGGGAGGCTTTAACGGGGCTTGGAATCAGCAGGGGATTTATTTATAATATAAATTAATATAGCTACGCCATAATTATGGGCACCCCGGCCCCCTGGGGTAAATGGGGATATTAAGCTATGGAGGATATTGAGATCAAAAATGGTGCACCACAACCTCACAGGTAACCCCGAATTAATGAAGAAGCTAAATCGCTCCCTTATCCTTGACCTTGTCAGGCGCGAAGGCCCTATATCCCGCGTAGAGATAGCAAAACGCCTGAAGATAAGCTCCCCAACCGTATCCAACATTACACGATCCCTTATTGAGGAAAACTGGCTCATAGAGATCGGGCAGAAGGTCGAATCCTCGTCGGTCGGCAGGAAGGCTGTCCTGCTCAAATATAACGCGAAGGCAGGTTACGTGGTCGGCGCCTATATAGGAGAGGTCGAGTTCCATATCGCGCTCGCAAACCTAGGGGGGCAGATAATTGCGAAACGGAGATTCCCACTTGGGCTCAAGGGGCTCGAGGCGCTGGAGGAGATAATTCGCGAGATCACCAACATGTTGGAGGCATCAGGCGTAAAGTGCAACGACCTCTACGGCATCGGTATCGCCGTCTCTGCCGTGACGGACGGCAAAAATGGCATCGTCCTCCACTCACGCTACCTCCAGGGATGGGACGGCCTGCCCTTGAAGTCGATCATCCAGCAAAAGCTGGGAGTCCCGGTCTTTGTGGATAACGATGTGCGCATGGCGGTGCTTGGAGAGACCTGGGCCGGCGAGGGACAGGGTGCGACCGACCTCATCTTTATGACTGTGGGAACAGGCATAGGCCTAGGTATGATCATCGGAGGTCAGCTCCATCAGGGGGCCCATTCCGCGGCAGGCGAAGCGGGCGATATCATCATCTCCGAATCCCACGTAGCCAGAGCAGCTAGAACCCGCAATGCTGAATTCCGAGATAATACCTCCAATACCCCTGACGCCCCCAACACCAATGCCTCGAGTCCATCTGCCGGGACCGGCGGCCACTTTGAACAACTTGCCGGGTGGCAGGCCTTGATAGACAGGGCGAAGGACGCACTCAGGAAGGGACACGATAGCCTCATCGCTTCCCTCGCCGCCGGCAACATGGATGCACTCACTGTGGATGCGATCTTCCAGGCCGCCCGCCAGGGTGACGCCCTGGGCGTGAGCCTGGTTCAGGACGAGGCATGGTATCTTGGAATCTGCATAGCAAACCTGGTCAGCGTCCTCGATCCCGAGGTTGTGATCCTGGGCGGCGACATCGTGGATTACAAGGACCTGTTTCTGGATCGTATCAGGTTGATAATATCCGAGCTCATCCCAGTTATGCCGCGTCTTACTATGTCCCGGCTGGGGCGCGATGCAGAGCTCCTCGGTAGCATCAAAATGGCCCTCGAGGCTTCAAATGGCTCCATTGTAATAGCATCGGCCCCGCTATCTATCATGGCGGGGCATTCGTAAAAGCAAATTCTCATAAAATAAATTACAATTATCTAACGTTAGGAAGGATTTTAGGACCGCGCGGCGAATATATTTTATTAAGAAGGAAAATAAATTAATATGCCCTGGATATGCCTTATCCATAGGCGCTGCGCGAAGGCGCGCCGCAAGCGCGCTGTCCCGTGAGCGTAGTAGCTGCCCCCGGAGCGCAACCAGCCAATACCGGCAGCTTCTAGAACCTGCTGGTAGGCTGGCATAAACCTGGTAAACTGGCACAAGCCTGGTAGGCTAGCACAACCAAGAAACCTTCACCTAAAGTGACTCGAAGCTGCTACAGGAAGTCACTACAGAAAGAAAGGAGATAGCATTATGTCAACGAGAAAATCCTCAGATTTCAGGTATGACACGGGTGATGCCCGGGTGCCCTGGGCCGCGGTTGGCGAGAGCTACACCCAAGATGATGTCCTGGATCTGATCAAGTTCATGATCCAAAAGGGCGATGATACATATGATACAATCCTCCAAAGGATCACAGCTGATCTAAAGGAACTCGCCGCCCACGGATATCCCCCCGGAAAGCTCACCTTAGGGTCGAAGGTTGCGGAACTGGAGCGCCTCATAGATAGCTTCCTCGAGACAGAGAACAGCACCTTCATAGCAAATGCTACAGCGGGCTTTGAAATAGGATACCGCTATGCCAACCTCGAAAAGGGCGATGAGGTGATAGTCCCTGCTATAACATTCATAGCGACGATATCCTATCCCCTTGCTATAGGCGCCAAGGTAGTCTTCGCCGACGTCGACCCGAGGACCATAAACATGGATCCAAGGGATGTCGAGAGGAAGATAACCAAGCGGACAAAGGTCATCGTCCCAGTTCACATAGGCGGATGGCCGGTTGACATGGACCCCATCATGGACCTAGCCAAAGAGCACGATCTACTTGTGATCGAGGATGCCGCCCATGCATTCGGGGCTGTGTACAAGGGCAAAAAGGTGGGCACGATCGGGCATTTCGGCGCGTTCAGCTTCCATGAGGTAAAGAATATAACCTCCTTTGGGGAAGGCGGTATTGTCACCTGCAACCTCCCGTTCAAGGAGGACTTGAAGAAGTCCCGGTTCCTCGGGCTCGACCTCTCGAGGAAGATCAAGAACTGGCTGTATGATGTGGTGGCCCTCCAGGGGAAGTACGGCTATTTTGTTGCAAACAACTGCTCCTCCACTGAGATTCAGGCTCTGGGCCTTATCCGGCAGATGGCAAGGCTCGATCAGATCATTGAGACCAGGAGACGTAACGCCGAGTACCTTTCGAACAGACTTAAAGAGAATGATGCGATAATACCGCAGCTACTTGATACAGATGATATCCAGGCAACCTATCACCTCTACCTGCTGCAGATCGATCCAGAGAAGGCAGGGGGAGATATCCAGGATCTGAAACAGAAGCTCCAGGCGCGGGGGATCGTCAATATACCGCATTTCGCCCCGCTATACAAGTTCGATGTCGTGAAGAAGCTCGGATACGACGTTGAGTCGATCGAGAAGAGCTGCCCGGTTGCGGAGGAGGTATTCAACCGCCGGTTCACCCATCTACCCATCTACGGCCTGTCGCAGGAGCAGCTGGACTATATGGCGGACGGTATTCTAGACGCAGTAGACGAAATGCAAAAAGGCAAGTAAGGAGCGCGTTAGTCAAAGATGAAGATAGGCATTCCAAAGGAAATCAAGGAAGAGGAATACAGGGTGGGCATAGTCCCGGCCGGGGTTCAGGCGCTTGCAAGGGCGGGCCACACAGTGTTTATCGAAGATGGCGCCGGGCTTGGAAGCGGCATATCAAACGAGGCCTATGTGAGGGCGGGTGCGGTGATACTACCCTCCCCAGAAGAGGTATTTGGTGAGGCGGAGATGATCATAAAGGTTAAGGAGCCTCTCGCGCCCGAGTACCCGCTCTTGAGAGAAGGCCAGGTCGTCTTCACATATTTCCACTTCGCGGCGAGCCGGTCCCTGACTGACGCCATGCTCCAGAGGGGGATAATTGCAATCGCATATGAAACCATCGAGGAGGATGGGACGCTCCCCCTACTTGCTCCGATGAGCGAGATTGCCGGCCGGATGTCGGTGCAGGAGGGCGCCAAGTGCCTCGAAAACCCCATGGGTGGGCGCGGGGTACTCCTTGGGGGCGTCCCAGGCGTCCCTCCGGGGAAGGTGGTCATCATCGGCGGCGGGGTGGTCGGTGCCAACGCGGCGAAGATGGCTGCGGGCCTGGGTGCCCAGGTTACGTTGCTCGATATCAATCTCGAGAGGCTCCGCTACCTGGATGACGTGTTGCCGCCCAATGTCGTGCTTATGATGTCCAATGAGCATAACATCCGCGAGATGCTCTGCGATGCAGACCTCGTGATCGGGGCGGTGCTCGTGCACGGCGCCAAGACTCCCGTTCTCATCTCCCGGGATATGTTCAAGGACATGAAGCATGGGGCGGTGCTCGTTGACGTAGCGATAGACCAGGGCGGGTGCGCCGAGACGAGCAGGCCGACGACCCACAAGGATCCGACGTTTGAGGTGGATGGCGTGATCCACTACTGCGTCGCCAACATCCCGGGCGCTGTTGCCCGCACATCGACCTTCGCGTTAACGAACGCCACCCTGCCCTACGCCCTTGAGATTGCGAATAAGGGCTACGCCAGAGCTATTAAGGAGAACCCGGCGATTGCCAAAGGACTGAATGCCTTTAAAGGAAGCATCACATGCAAGGCGGTGGCGGAGAGCTTCGGCATCGATTGGGTGCCGGCGGAGGAGATAATCGGCACAACAACTCCACTAGCGCCTGTCTTCCCAGCAGGAGCCCAGGGGGACGAGGGGGTGAGAGACGCCAAAAACGTCGTTGAAAAGGCCCGCACAAATCTCAAGCCTTCTTAACAAAACAACGAAAGGGGCGTAGAGGAGTATGACACGAAATTCAAGTATCCTTGGGTGGCTTAGAGTCTCCCTCACGTTATTGCTTTGCTTCGGATTGGTCTTGGGGGCAGTTGCTCTTTCTGAAGCTAAAGTCAGGGTCCGCGTTATGGCCGAGGGCTGGATGTTTGATTACTTCCCGCAATTACGAAACTGGGCATCGGATTTCAATGAGAAGCATCCAGAGGTCTCGGTTGAAATGCTCAAAACCCCTAACACTGAAGACGTTTACAAACAATTCTTAATGAAGTTCAGAATAAAGAGATCAGATATGGACCTCCTAATCGGGCCACACTCGGGTAACATACTTCCATTTGTTCAAGGCGGCTATTTTGAAGACTGGAGCAAATACCTGCCAGCAGAGATTAAAGCCGATTACCCGGAGGGCTTCCTGAAGGCTTGTTCATACAATGGAAAGCTTTATCTCCTACCATTTTACGACGAGATCACAGGGATCGCATATAGGAAAGATCTTGCCCAGGCAGCCGGCATCAAAGACGCCCCCAGGAATTGGGATGAACTATTCCAGTATGCAAAAAAACTAAATAATCCTCAAAAGGGAATATGGGGTATGTCGTGGGATACAGAATCAGCATGGTACTTCATGAATACAGCATATGTCCCAAGAATGATTTCGCTCGTAGGCGCAGATAAGGTATATGATAAGAATTGGGTCATAGATACGTCCAGTAAAGCAGCCCATGAAGCATTTGCCACGTTCAAAACATGGAACGATTCCGGAACTTACCTGACAATACCCAATGTCGCCAAATGGGAAGAAACGGAGGCCTTCAAAGCAGGAAAGGTAGCCATTCTCGGTCACTGGCTCTCGCATGGAGCATGGGCGGAGGAGAGCTGGGGCAAAAAGAATATAGGGTACTGGCCCATCCCTGCAGATAAATACCAGGGAAGCTGTATAGCCATAGGCGGCGCCGCCATAATCTCGCTGAGTTCAGATGAGGTCAAGAAATGGGCGGCAAAGTTCTATATCGAACAGGTTATACCTAATCTCGATAAGGCGCTAATGGCTGCTGGCTGGACCCCGCTCCGAAAATCAGTCTATCAGAAACCCGATTCACCTTCATGGATGAGGGATATATTAGATCAGAGCCTCCAGAATGTCGTATACCTCCCGCCGAGCGCCATTTTCTACGATATGCAGGAAACAACAGCTCTCGCAATACAAAAAGTCCTGCTTGGTCAGGCGACAATCGAAGCTGCTCTCAAAGAGGCGACGGCGACTATCAATAAGGCTTATCAAGCCGCTGCGGGCAAGTGATCTAGGGCTATATCCTATGGGGAGGGATGCCAGCATTCCTCCCCGATCATCTTTTGATCCCGTTGTCATTAGCTTTGTTTACATCGTCATAAACCTTGGCCACGAGGAGGGGGTGCTGCGGTGACAGGCAGTCGCCAAGTACGAAGATATTTTACCGCATATACGTTTCTATTACCCTCGTTAGTCCTTATATCAGTCATGTGCATA
This sequence comes from Bacillota bacterium, assembly GCA_013178125.1. NCBI lineage: Bacteria > Bacillati > Bacillota > Bacillota bacterium. The sequence continues at coordinate 124,800 of JABLXJ010000054.1, forward strand.
TATCTTGTGGCTTCCACATGCTACTTGAGTTTGACCAATTATCAGTTTCTAGCGCCTGAGAATACGCGTTTCATAGGCCTAGGCAACTACTCCGAAGCCCTCAGGGATCCAATCTTCTGGAAGGCCATGGGGAATTCCGCATATTTTCTTATACTCAATATCCCGCTTGCCGTAGTGCTGCCTCTATTCTTGGCCGTCATGATAAATACAGGACTCAAGGGCGGGACATTCTTTCGGACCAGTTTTCTGATCCCTTGCATGTTATCGGTTTCGGTGGTTGCGCTCATATGGATGTGGATATACAATCCTGTCTACGGGATACTCAACGATTTCCTGAGACGCATCTTTAGTCTAAGCCTCAAAACGAGCCTGCTCGGTACCCCCCAATGGGCCATGCCGTCCCTTGCGCTTGTATCGGTTTGGCTCAGGCTTGGATATAGCACCCTTTTCTATCTTGTGGGGCTGAGCGACATCTCTCCGGATCTGTACGAGGCTGCATCGATCGACGGGGCAACGTCCTGGCAGTCTCTAACAAGGATCACCTTACCGTTACTAAAGCCCTCTTTTGCAATTGTGTTTCTGATCGTGACCGTCAACAGCCTGCGTGAGCTGGCCCTTATGAAGGTCATGACCGAGGGCGGCCCTGTGCAAAGCACCTTAACCGCGATGCTTTATGTTTATAAGGTCGCCTTTCAGCTCGGCAACTGGCGCTTGGGTTATGCATCTGCCCTTGCGCTTATACTATCCGGGGTAATCGGGATCCTGTCCCTTCTATATTTTACCGCAATGTATGGGGAAAAACGCTAGGAGCATGGGAGGTGACTTACGTGGCGCGTAAGAACTCTAAGCGTAAGGTCTCACGAGGTTTTAACTATATCATTCTATCTCTGGTAACCATATTTACCCTCTTCCCTATAATATGGATTATCTTGACCTCCTTCAAGGAGAATAAGGATATAACTAAATTGCCTCTTACGCTTCTGCCGCGTATCTGGACGCTAATTAACTACTCCAAAGTTATGGTTGAGGTGCAAGATTATGGAACCTATTATCTAAATTCTACCATCATAACTATAGTTTCCATGGTTATTATCGCTCTTCTGAGTTCCTTTAGCGGTTACGCGCTTGCTCGGTTTGAATTTCCCGGGAAAAGGCTCGCCTTCGTAATGAACATCGGTCTTCTGGTCATTCCCATGGAGATCACCCTTGTCTCAACATTTACTCTTCTTTACAAATACGGTTTGCTAGATACGAAGCTTGGTCTCATCTTACCCTACAGTACGTTTCTTCTTTTCTTCTCCACGCTTGTTATGCGGTCGGCCTTTTTGAACCTCCCATCAGACCTGGAGGACGCCGGCCTCATCGATGGATGTTCCGAATTCAGGATATTTTGGAGCATCGCGTTTCCGCTCGCACGAAATAGTGTGATCTTCGTTCTGATAAACGCCTTCATATGGATATGGAATGAATTTGTATTCGCGAGCGTCATTGCTTCATCTCCGGCGTCAAAGACCCTCCCTGTAGCCATTGCTGAGGTGCAGAGGAATTCTGGCTGGTGGGATTTTGGACAGATAACATCCGCAGCTGTCTTGACCATGGCGCCTGTCATAATAATCTTTCTCATCTTCCAGAAGCATTTCATGAAGGGCCTTATGGAGGGTGCGGTCAAGGGGTGACGAACTCACCGAATTCCTTGCGGCGTGACCTTGCGTGACTAAATTCGACCCCAAGCGGGTCGCTGAGTTCAAATAAGGTAACGGTAGCTAGGTTTAAATCCAAAAGTCACCATCACTCTTCCAGGGGTTGCCGGTGCTTGCGTGACGGGGCCGTTGAAATTTGGCAATGCCCTCGTGCCAAATTTCAACGGAGGCGCGCCGCAAGCGCGCCGTCCCCGGAACGCAACACCGGCAACCCCTGGGACATGCTAGCAAAGAGGAGGAGCTAGGCTTATGCAAACTGAGAATAAACAAGCGAGAATTTGGGAATTTATGACCGTCAAAGAAATGAGGGAAGCGCTGCAAGAGACCAAGACCGTCATCCTGCCGGTAGGCGTGATCGAGCAGCACGGCTATCACCTCCCGCTCAACACCGATGTCTATAATGCCTGCGAGCTCGGGCGCCTCGCGTCGGAGCGCACAGGCTGCCTTGTCGCCCCGCCCATTACTTATAGCTTTTCCGGAGGCACGCTCCCCGGGACGATCAATATCAGCCCTCAGCTCGTATCTCTCCTGATAATGGAAGCCTGTCAGGCGCTTGCGTCCCACGGACTGGAGAATATCATAATTCTGCTCGGGCACGGCGGGACCGAAAACACGAAGGCGACTCAGGACGCCGCAGATATGTTTCTGCGAAAGAACCCGCATTTGCGCCATGTTAAGCTGGCGCTCGTTCCATTCTTCGAGCTCTCGGAGACCTTTATGAAAGCCTTTGCAGATAAGGATTTCCATGCGGGCTACGTCGAGACCTCACTGATGCTTGTCTGGCATCCCGAACTCGTCAGGGATGAGATGCCAACCGATACTCCAGACCTTATGGAGATGTTCCGGCGGGACCAGGATGCTTACCAGGTAATCGAAAAACCGATCGACAGCAAGTTTATCTGCCTACGTATAACCCAAAACCCTAAAATCCAGGTAGGAGTTATGGGCGACCCGAGCAAGAGCAGCGTCGAACTCGGGAGGAAGATAATAGGCGAGTGCGTCGATGGGCTGGTCGGCTTGATTAGGGAGATGGAGGCTCAAAGATGAACCGAACTCGGTAGCTCATGATAAGCTGGTGATAAGCTCGTGATAACTGACACAGTTTGTGATATTATTATAGACGATGGCAGGGAACCCTTATATGCAGAGAATCTATATATAGCGGTAATTTAATTAGGAGTGTGAAATATGAGCCAATCGGCTTTTCCTCCAGTTACGGAAGAACTCCTAGCCGAGCTGGTCCGGCGAATCCTTTTGGTAACACAGCCGAAATTTATAGCTTTATTTGGCTCACGCGCACGAGGAGACTCTAAACCTGATAGTGACCTCGATATCCTTGTGGTAGCGGAATCAAACCTACCGCGCTGGCAGCGCTCAGCTCCTATCCGACGCGCTTTAACTGGTTTATTCCCCGCCAAGGATATCGTTGTATATACTCCTGAGGAAATCGAAGAATGGAAAGCGGTCCCGAACGCCTTTATTACAAGCATACTACGAGAGGGGAAAATCCTTTATGAGGGATAAGTACCATCTAACTAAGGGATGGATCCTTAAGGCAGAAAGCGACTTGGCAGACGCTCGCCGTACGGTGGCAAGCGAAGGACCCTTTGACACCGCATGTTTCCACTCCCAACAAGCCGCAGAGAAATATTTAAAGGCCTTTTTAGCTTATCATGGGCAACCTATACCACATACGCATGACCTTGAAGAACTTGCCCGAATATGTTCCAATTTAGACGCTACTCTTGGGTGGGATGAACTCAACCTAGAGGAACTTACAGACTATGCTGTAGCATCTCGTTATGATGACGAATTCTGGCCGGAGCGAGATGTTGCCAAAAACGCCCTCTATAGGGCTGAAATAGTAAAAAGGGCTATATTACAGCGTTTGCCTCCAGAGGCCAGGCCTTAGGACAGAACACGTACGCAATGTACCGGGTCCTTTGCCAGGTCCTTGAATTATTCGGCCGAGAGCGCCGGATAGAACAGCGGGGAAGGTGTCACTTCACCGCCCCCGCCGTTAGCCCGCTGACGAGGTATTTCTCTATATACAGGAACAGTATGAATACCGGGACCACTGCAACGAGCGAGGCCGCGCAGAGATACTGCCACTGCACATTGTATTTCCCGATGAAGGCGTATATGCCC